>CAZECH010000124.1:0-8166 GCA_964510675.1 uncultured Ignavibacteriaceae bacterium | reverse complement strand
TTGACCCTGTTAAAATCCCGCAGTTTTATTTTAATTCCGATAATAAAGGTGTTTTGGTAATTGATGTAAAGGAAAAGCAGACAAATAATTTTGATGGGATTATCGGTTACATACCGCCTGCAAATGAAAATGAAAAAGGATATGTAACAGGCCTTGTAAATATCAGTCTTCGTAATTTGTTCGGAACCGGAAGAGCAGCAGCAATAAGATGGCAGCAGTTTAACAGGAATTCTCAGGAACTTGAATTGCGTTATTTGGAGCCGTGGCTTTTGGGTTACCCTTTTAATATTAATCTCGATCTTTATCAAAGAAAACAGGATACAACCTATGTTAACAGGAAACTCCAGGGAGCACTGGAGTATCTTGCAACAGAAGATATTTCTGCCTCTGTTCTTGTTTCTACCGAAGAAGTGATCCCAACAGAGTTTGAAGTACCGGTTTTTAAAGTCTATAACTCTTCAATTCTAACCACCGGAGTAAATCTAAAAATTGATACACGGAATGATCCTTATGCACCAACAGAAGGTTTGTTTTTTATCAATGCTTATTCATTCAGCAGGAAAAAAATAAATGGACCGGTACAGTTTATTTCTCCCGGTTTAAAAACCAGGATTGATCTTCAACGGTTTGCATTGGACTTTTCCTATTTTCTTGAATTATTTACAAGACAGGTTATTGCTGCCGGAGTTCATGGAAGAGAATTGCGCGGTTCATTTTTTGAAGACAGCGATCTTTTTCGTTTAGGCGGAACAAATTCTTTAAGAGGATACAGGGAAGATCAGTTTCTTGGTGCGAGAGTTTTGTGGACAAACCTCGAATACCGTCTTCTACTTACAAGAAGGACTTTTGCTTTTCTTTTTTTCGATACTGGATATTATCTCCGCGAAGCAGATGTTGAAAGAAACATTTTAAAGAATGAAAAATATCTTTATGGTTATGGTTTAGGTTTGAATATTGAAACAGGACTAGGAGTTTTGGGAGTTAGTTTTGCCCTTGGCGAAGGGGACGCTTTCTCAGATGGTAAAATACATTTCGGGTTAATAAATGAATTTTAGTTTTTATACAGGTACTATCGCTTAAAGCGATAGTACCTGTTTTTAATAAAAATCTATATCAAAAATATATCCCTGCCCTGAATGAGATAAAGCTTGCATCTTTAATTATTGAGTAACGAATTGATCCTTCAAGGATACTTATTTGTATTGCAATAAGTGGAGTAAATGCAATTTTAGTTTCAGTATTATCACTCTCACCGTTTCCATTTTTTGCTGTTACAGTTATCCAGTAATTGCCAAGCTCTGCACCTGCTGAAATAAAAGGAAGTAAACCTACTCTTGCACCTGCATTTATACTCCACATAGTTGAACTGAATTTTATGTTGCCTGTTTCCTTTTCTGAAAAACTTAAATATTCAACTGAACCTGTAATATCAAAAACTGGCATAGCAAACTTACCCATTACAACTCCACCGTAACCTGTACCGACTAAATCAGAAAAATTACCAGTGGGGGTAACTAAAGTAAATGCAATTCCGGGTTTCAAGAATTGTGCATTTGATACACTTACTGAAGAGATCATCAAGAGAAGAGTGAATAAAGATTTTTTCATCATTAGCTCCTTTTATTTAAAAGAATAAATTTCTATAAGTTAATAATTAAACTTACCATTTTAATTTTATAATGTTATGATTATAATCATTTCTTAAATAGTCAGTCCACCTTTTAAAAGAGTTTTTTAAGAAAACAGAAAATTTCTTTCCTGAGTTTCTATTAAATAAGAATTGACATAAATTTAATTCAAAAAAATAATTTATGTTTTTCACTAAAGTTTTTTCCTGCCTTCAAATATCCCGTCCCATTAATTCGTTAATAACATTTCTTGTAATCATTGTTGCATCAGTAATAAGTATAGATGGGAGTTATTCTGTTTTAAAAATAATTCTTGCAGGATTATCCGGAGCTTTAACTGCTTCTGCTGGAAATGTTATAAATGATTATTTTGATATAAGTATTGATAGGATAAATCGTCCGGAAAGGATTCTTCCAAAAGGAAAACTTACTTTAAGAGAAGCATTAGTCTTCTATTTCTTCTTAACCATTATAGCTCTATTGCTTTCTGCTTTTATCGGTATTATAGCGCTCCTGGAAGTTTTTTTTGCGGCTTCACTTTTATTTTTTTATTCATATAAGATGAAGAAAATTCCTTTAATTGGAAATTTTGTTATAGCATTTCTCACAGGCTTTGCATTTATTTATGGAGCAATAGCAGTTAACAATGTCAGAGCAGCTATAATACCGGCAATGTTTGCTTTCCTTATAAACTTTATAAGAGAGATTATAAAAGATATGGAAGATATTGAAGGAGATAGGCAGCAGGGAATAAATACTTATCCTGCAGTTTATGGTTTTAAGAAAACAAAAACGATAATTGTTTTTATTACAATTGTTTTAATTATTTTAACTGTGTTTCCTTTTGTAAGTAAGTTATATGCAATTGAATATTTTCTGATTGTAATGGTGTTTGTAAATCCATTGCTGGTATATATACTTAAATCTTTGTTTGCAGATGATTCAGTTAAAAATTTGAATAAACTAAGCAACCTCTTAAAATTTAATATGGTAATTGGGCTTATTGCAATCTTTTTTGGTAGATGAAAAATTTTGATAATTCATATCTCACAGAAAAAATAAAACTCATAGCAGGAGTTGATGAAGCCGGACGCGGCCCGCTTGCCGGCCCGGTTGTCGCGGCAGCGGTTATTTTCTCACCGGATGTTTACATTGAAGGAGTTAATGACTCAAAAGTCTTAACTGAAGAAGAGCGTGAAGAACTTTTTCCACAAATAACTTCCCTGGCAACTGCTGGTGCAGTATCCGTAATATCGCATTCACAGATAGATAAAATAAACATCCTTCAGGCTACACTTCTCGCAATGAAAATATCAGTTAGAAGATTAAAAGTACAACCCGATCTTATCCTTATTGATGGAAATAAAATTTTTAATGGAGATATTGAAGCTATTCCAGTTATAGATGGCGATGCAAAATCATTTTCAATTGCTGCAGCTTCGATTATTGCCAAAGTTACAAGAGACAGGATAATGAAAAGGCTTTGTCCAAAGTTCCCCCAATACAACTGGTCAAGCAATAAAGGTTATGCAACGCGCGAGCATATTAATGCAATTAAAATTTTTGGTCCTTCAATCCTTCATAGGAAAACTTTCTTATCGAGAATCCTAAATGAACAACAGCAGTTTGAATTTGAAGATGGTTTTGTTAAAATAGAAACAGGGGGTTCTGACTATACTGTCATTCCCACGAAAGTGGTAACATAAATAAAAAAAAGATTCCGTTTTCATAAATGACCAAAACAACCAAACAATTTGGAGACGAAGGAGAACAGATAGCAGCAGAACTTCTCCAGAGAAAAGGTTACGAAATTATTGAACGCAATTACAGGTTTGGGAAGGGCGAAATAGATATTATCGCAAAAGATCCTGAGAATGGTTTTATGGTTTTTGTTGAAGTAAAATCAAAAAAGAATCTTGAATATGGTGATCCTGCATATTCAGTAACAAAAAATAAAATGAGGCAGATTAAGCGGATGACAGAACTTTATTTATACGATAAAGAAATCGGGGAAGTTGATTGCAGGTTTGATGTAATAACAGTTTTGTTGAGGGGTAATCAGAAACCCATTGTTGAGCATTATGTAAATGCTTTTATGTGAACAAGTTCAGGTCTTTGAAAAGACTTCTTGAACTTATCCTTGCTCTTGAACTTGAATTTATCCACGTCTTTTTTTAAGAAGCTTTTTTTAGTATTTTTTCTTGAAGATGATTAACTCTTTTATCACTTAAACAACGAAAATATTGCTAAGAAACAAAGAAAACCCGGTTGCCTTTAGTCGTTCTTTAACTAATTTTTTTGAAACGATTTCAGGCCTTTCCGCATTCTCAATAAAATTTTTTAAAGATGTCTTTATTCCTCCATATGAGTTTGGTGAAGTTAAAAAACATATGGATGAACTTGGTATTAAAACAATGCCTATTGTTACTGTTACAGGATTTATAATTGGATTAGTTATAGCAATGCAAAGCCAGCCGGTTATGAAAAGATTTGGAGCAGAATCATATTTACCCGGAATGGTTGCGCTTTCTGTTGTAAGAGAACTTGGACCGGTTATTACTGCATTAATCTTTGCCGGCAGAGTCAGCTCAGGAATTGGTGCAGAACTTGGCTCAATGCGTGTAACAGAACAAATTGATGCAATGGAAGTTTCTGCGGTTAACCCGTACAAATATCTTGTTGTTACAAGAATACTTGCGTGCACTCTCATTCTTCCAATACTTACATTGTATGTAAACTTTCTGGCAATAATGGGAGGTTACCTGGCGGTAACATTATCTGAAGCAAGCAGCTTTCAACTATATATAAATGCTGTATTTAAATCACTTGAGTTTTCTGATCTTATTCCCGGAATTCTGAAAACGTTTATTTTCGGATTCATTGTTGGTTCTGTTGGGGCTTATAAAGGCTACACTGCTGAGAATGGAACTGTTGGAGTTGGAAAAGCTTCAACAAGTTCAGTGGTTATGGCATCTTTATTAATATTACTCACTGATACTGTCCTTGTTAAAATATCGGTGTGGATATGGCCAGGCTGATGGTTGAAGTCAAAAATCTTTTCAAATCTTTCGGAGATCATGTTGTTCTTGATGATGTCTCTTTCAATATTGAAGAGGGAGAAAATTTTGTTGTATTTGGAAGAAGCGGCACAGGCAAAAGTGTTTTGCTTAAATGTATGGTCGGACTCCTTGAACCGGACAAGGGGGATATTTTTATAAACGGTAAAAGCGTTGTCCATATTCCGATTAATGAAATGAATGAAGTAAGAAAGAAAATGGGTTTTCTTTTCCAGGGTTCGGCACTTTATGATTCTATGTCTGTGAGAGAAAATCTTGAATTTCCCCTTATAAGGAATTTTAATTACAGTCTCTCTGAAAGAGATAGTATGGTTAAAGATGTTCTTGAGAAAGTCGGACTTTCAAAAGCAATTGATAAAAAACCTGCGGAACTTTCCGGTGGAATGAAAAAAAGAGTCGGGCTTGCAAGAACAATAATTACAGAACCCGAACTTATTCTATACGATGAACCGACAACAGGCCTTGATCCGATTACAACTAAAGAAATAAGCCAGCTTGTTGTTGAATTACAGAAAGATCTTAATGTAACATCAATAGTCGTTACTCACGATCTTATCTGTGCAAAAATTGTTGCGGACAGAGCCGTTGTAATTAAGGATGGAAAAATTTGTTATGAAGGTGAAATAAAAAGTCTTGAAGCAGCAGATGATCTTTTTCTAAAAAACTTTTTCAGCAGTGAACTTATTGAGTCAGGTGGAGAAATATAATGGCTAAAAAATATTCTTCTGTAAAAATAGGAATCTTTATTTTCTTTGGATTATTAATCCTTGCAATTGCAATCTTTCTTTTGGGAGATAAAGAAGCTCTCTTCAGCTCTACTTTTGAAGTTAGAGCATACTTCAAGGACATCCAGGGTTTAAAAAATGGTGCAACTGTAAGGTTAAGCGGAATAGATGTAGGAACGGTCAAGAACGTTGAAATCTTTAATGATACAACAGGTCGTGTTGAAGTTGTTATGGATATAAAAGATGATGTCGCCCGTTTTATAAGAACCGATACGCAGGCATCGATTGAGACTGAAGGTTTGGTTGGAAATAAGGTTGTTGTGTTAAAAATAGGAACAAGCGGTGCTGAAGTTAAAGAAGGCGGAATTATTCTGGCTAAGGAACCCGTTGGTTTTGCACAGGTTATTGAAGAGACGCAGGGAATAATGCGTTACACTAAAGAAGTAACAAAGGATTTGTCTGAAATAGTTGCAAGAGTGAATAGGGGCGAAGGTTCGATTGGTAAACTTTTAGTTGATGAGCAGCTTTATAAAGATGCAACAAATTTAACTCAGAGTGCAGATAAAAGCTTAAAAGAAATTACTGCTGAGGTGCGCGGACTTACAGATCTTTTCAACGACCTTGGAAAAGGAGTTGATAAAGTTGTAACTAATGTAAACAGTGTTGTTGCTGATCTAGATACTATAATTGCCGGAATAAAAGATGGAAAAGGTACTTTGGGATCCATGCTTGTTGAAGGTTCCCAGTTTGATTCTGTTTTTATTAATTCTTTAAAGAATATTGAAAATACAACCTATGATGCCCGTCTTGCTGCTTCCCGTCTTGCAGAAAATATGGAAGCTTTAAAACATAACTGGTTATTCAAAAGTTATTTTGAAGAAAGAGGCTACTGGGATAAAGCTGAATATGAAGATGAGATTGAAGGAAAGATGAACGAGCTGAATGAAAAAATAAAAATGCTTGATGAAAGAATTGAGACTTTGAAGGCGTTAGGGAATAAGACAGAATAATTTGCTCGATGTTGAGCATTGCTGCATTTTTGGAATTTGATGTTGTGTACGTCGGGCGATTGTTGCTTATTAAAGGAACGAAATTTTATTTAAACCGAGAGCCGGCTAATAAATGATCGAGCCAATAGCTGAAGAAGAGCAGAGAAATTACACTGAGAATATGAATGTCCTTCCACATTGCGGTGATACTTTTTTTTAGAGGTAGTTATTATTTTTGCCAGGCACTTACTGAAACCGTATCACCAATTGAAAAGCTCATCAAATCTTCTCCTAAAATTAATGGTCCCGAGTAATTTACTTTTGTTCGTTTTAATATCTCTTGTTCATTCATTCCATAAATTTTTACAATATGAGAGTACGCAGCAAGTTTTGGTTTCACTTCATTAAAAATTTTGCTCGTCTGCTCGGGGGTAGTGTGATGTGCTAATATGTTATATCTAGAATCTGATTTACTTAATGTGTCCGGAGCAATGGCTACTTCATGTATTAACAAATCTGTTCCTCTTGCATACTTGATTAAGTTTTCCGAATATCGTGTATCTCCAGATAATACAACTGAATGTCCATCGTATTCTATTCTATATCCAAACGCAGGCACAACTGGATAATGGTCTACTAAAAATGCAATTACTTTGACGCCATTTTTTTCATAAACAACTCCTTGCTGTATTTCAGTAGCCAAAAGTTTACTGCCATCCTCAGGTGCTTTGTCATCTTCTATTCTTATCTTGATATCATAAACAAATGCCTTTTGTAAATGTTCTATCATATTATCAGTACCTATTGGTCCAAATACTTTAAGTGGTGTTGCCCGCTTTGATATAAGCCATCCGGTAAGCCACAAGTCAGGTAAACCCACAATATGGTCCGAATGGAGGTGTGTTAAAAACAGAGCATTTATTTTATCATAGGAAACTTTTATTTGACGTAACCTTTGTAAACAACCACGTCCGGCATCAAAGAGTAAGGTTTCACTGCCAGCATGAACAAGAATACTTGCTCCAAACCGCTCCATAATTGGTTGAGGAGTGCCTGTGCCAAGTAAAGTAACTTTTATAACAGGTGAAATAACCTGTAGGCTATCTTTGTTTGAATTGTTCAAAGGCTTTGTCTGCGCTGTAAAAGAGAAATCAATATTAAACACAGCCAGTATTAAAAAAATAAGCAGAGTGAATATTACATGCCTCATCATTTTAGTCTCCTATTGTTATTCGATTATCATTACAAAATTTTTAACGGTTCGGACATAACGAAGTGGGGGAATTAGAATTTCATCACCTGAACATAACACAAAAGAAACATAGATACACGGAATTGGATAAAACCATGTCAGCTGATATTAGTGGTCTTTGTTTGCTTTCCTGTTTTAGTCTCTCATAAAATCTTTTTTGTTTATGTTCGGATAGTTCTTATTGAATCTAAGATTTTGAGCCGGAATCATCGTCAAAGTATGATGCACAACATAATTCTTTGCGAAATCTTGAGCATAATCTTTTTAAAAGCCAAATCTATTGAAGGATAATTAAAAAAATATTTTTTTGAGGTCTTTAAAAAGGCTAGTTGTGCGTTCGCTTTTTTATTTCATTTCTTTTACGAAGCATACACTGTTTACTGCCCGTAGTTTGGAATAGATTTGTATCCATTCTTCTTATAAAGTGCGATTGCTTCCAGCTGCTTTTTCCCAGTTTCTAATATGCACTTTTCGTAGGACAATTCAGTCGCCTAT
>CAZECH010000123.1:1852-8167 GCA_964510675.1 uncultured Ignavibacteriaceae bacterium | reverse complement strand
TTTAAATAAATTTTGCTTTAATCTTGCCTTTAGAATAAATTGATATTAGTTTTAACTTAAACTCATCATCTATTAAGTTTTAATGCGGGGCAATATCAAATTTTTGCTTCTGTTTTTTGTTTTTTCTTTGCAGGTATTGTTTGCTCAGGCAGACACTTCCCTTACTTTTTCCGAGATAATGTTCTCTCCACAATCAGGTAATAATGAGTTTTTAGAAATTCATAATCTTAGTGAAGCTGAGAGTATTGATCTTAATAATTATAAGATAATATACTCAACATCCAATGCAGATATAATTTCTTCAGCAGGATTTGGAACTGTTCTTCAACCAAATTCCTTTGCCGTTATTTTTGAAGGAGATTATGATTTTGTTTCGGGAATTTATAATGACCTGGTTCCACCCGGTGCTCTCATACTAAAAATTTTCGATAATTCTTTCGGCGCTTCGGGAATGGCAAACACAGCAGACAGACAATTATGGCTGTTAAGGCCAAATAATGATACTCTTGAAACTTATATTTATTCAGCAAATAACTCTTCAGCATTTTCTGATGAAAAAATCTTTTTAAATAAAGATAACTCATCAAGTAACTGGGAAAATTCCCATCAGATAAATGGAACACCTGGAGGAAGAAATTCTGTAACTCCACTTAATAATGATCTCGTATATAATTCCCTCTCCTTTAGTCCTGTTGTTCCAATAAATGGTGATGATGTTCAAATTTCAGGTATAATTAAGAACAGGGGAATTAATGCCGTACAAAGTTTTTCAGTTGAAATTTATAATGATGCTGATTTTGATTCATCAGGTTCTTCACAGGAATTAATTTTCTCACAATCTTTTAATAACCTTTTGCCTGATGATTCAGTTACAGTTAATACAATAATTAATTCAGCAATTATGGGTAATTATCAAATTTTAGGAAAAGCAATTTTTATCAATGATGAAGATACTTTAAATAATAAGAAGATCGTTCAATTTACAGTTTATCCTCCCGGGAATAATTATAATGATGTTGTAATAAATGAAATTATGTACGCCCCAGTAACAGGAGAGCCTGAATGGATTGAGGTTTTTAATCGAACGGACTCACCAATTAATCTTAAAGACTGGGAATTTTCTGATAATTCAACAAATATTATTATTACAACGAGTGATAAAATTATTGAAAGCAAATCATTTATTGTTTTAAGCAGAGATTCTTCTATTCTTAGTTTTTACTCTGTTCCTGTTGAGATTATTATTTCCAATCTTCCTACTTTAAATAATACAGGAGATGCAGTTGTAATAAAAGATTCTCTCGGAATTTTAATTGACAGTTTAAGTTATTTCCCGGATTGGGGAGGAAATTCGGGCGGAAAATCACTTGAAAGAATTTCTGTTGATGAGCAATCTGAACTTCAATCAAACTGGGGAACTTCTGTTAGCTTGAAAAAAGCAACTCCCGGAATTATTAATTCAATTACTCCTAAAGATTTTGATTTAAAGATTTCTTCATTCAAGGCAGAAAATAATTTTGTAATTATTGGTGAAGAAATAAATTTCACAGCCCAGATATCAAACCCCGGATTAAATTCTTCGGGAAATTTTCTTCTCAAATTTTTCAAAGATATTAATACAGATTCCATTCCACAGCAATCAGAACAGTTTGGGAAGCTGCAAGGAAATCCTATTCTTAGCAAAGACAGCATTCAATTAAATTTCCCAACAACAGATTTTGTTGAAGGAGAAAACTATTTTATCACTTATCTTGAGACTTTGCCCGATCAGGATACAACAAATAATATAGCACTTATAAAAATTATTGGCGTAGTTGTAAATGAAATCCGGAATGATCTCATCATAAATGAATTTATGTACGCACCAACATCGCCTGAGCCTGAATGGATTGAAATATTTAATCGCAGTGATAAAGTAATAGACATTAAAAATTACAGCATTGCAGATAATAATGATACGGTTTCCGTTATTGATGAATCTATGATTCTTAACCCGGGAGATTATTTTGTTATTGCAGGTGATTCATCAATACACAGTTATTACAATGTTCTTTCAGGAATTGTATATAAAAACTTTTCGTCTCTTAACAATACTGAAGATAAAATAATTCTTCTTGATTCACTTCACAGGACAATAGATTCACTTCAGTATTTTTCAAGCTGGGGAGGAAACAACGAAAAATCCTTAGAAAGGATTAATTATGAACTTTCCTCAGTTGATTCTGTAAATTGGAGAACATCTGTAGGTAAATATAAAGCAACACCCGGTTATATTAATTCAGTTACGGAAAAAGATTTTGATCTTGTGTTAACCAATATTATTTACTCCCCTTCCCTTCCCATATTCGGTGATAATGTTTCAATCTCTATTAAAGTGCGGAATTCAGGAAAGAACGATTCGCAGTTCAGCGTTCAATTGTTTGAAGACGTTAGTCTTGATTCGCTCCCCGATCAATTAATTACAGAAGTTGTTTCTCTTTCTCTTATGCCGGGAGATTCATCTATCCATTCAACAAATTATTCAATTCAAAATCTGCAAAACATAAAAGGATTTTATGCAATAATTAATTTTCTTTCTGATGAAGATACATCAAATAATTATTTGTACACAACTATAAAGCCGGGTTATTCATTTTCAACAATCGTTATTAATGAAATAATGTTCATTTCTTCCGGCGGCGAGCCTGAGTGGGTGGAAATATTTAATACATCGGGTGATTCTATAAATCTAAAGAACTGGAGTATAACCGATATCTTAACAACTCCTGCTACCGGCAGGATAAGTCAGGATGTTTATATAAAACCAAATTCATATATTGTTTTTGCAAAAGATTCATCAATTCAAAATTACCACAGATTAATCCCATCACAGATTGTAGTCATTAATTTACCTGTACTCAACAATGATGTTGACGGTGTTGTTTTGAAAGACGACAGAGGAGCTTCAATTGATTCTGTTTTATATTCAAGCGAATGGGGTGGGACAAATGGTTATTCACTTGAAAGAAAAGAAATTAATAACCCATCAAACTATAATCTAAATTGGGATTCATCAATTGATATTGAGCAAAGTACACCGGGAAGAATAAACAGCGTAACACCTAAACAATTTGATCTTTCTGTTGGAGGAATATTTTTTGAACCAAGGTTTCCTGTTGCGGGAGAGAATGTTTTTGTTTTTGCACAAATAAAAAATAATGGATCTTCATCTGCAGAAAATTTTTCTGTTGAATTTTCCTTTGACTCTGATTCAAACAATGTTGTTGATCAGTTGCTTGAAAGAATTACAAGCTTAACTTTGCAAGCATTTGATTCTTTGTCTATCCAAACAATCAATCCATTGCAAAACTTGCAATCAAAAATTTTAGTTGCTGTTAATATCGTCTTTCAAAATGATGAAGACACATTAAACAATTATGCAGAAAGTTCGGTTCAACCGGGATTTGCATCAAACACAGTTTTAATAAATGAAGTTATGTTTTCCTCTTCGGATGAACCAGAATGGTTTGAGATAGTTAATGTTGGAAACGACTCTGTTAATATTTTAAACTGGTTTGTGAGTGATGTTCTTACAACTCCAACAAAAAGTATTTTATCTTTTGAAGATCTTTATATAATGCCCGGCGAATATGTAATTATATCCAAAGATACTTCTATCTACAATTTTCATCCCGGTTTAAGTAGTAAAGTTCTTACAGCAAACTTCGGAAGTCTCGGTAATACTTCAGATGGTATTGTAATTTATGATTTTAGAGATGGAATTATTGACAGTCTTATGTATGATTCCGATTGGGGCGGAAAAAACGGGTATTCTCTTGAAAGAATTTCTTTAACGAATGAAACAAACGACAGCACAAACTGGGTTACTTCGCTAAGTTTGGAGAAAAGCACTCCTGGTAAAGAAAATTCAACCGTTTCAATTCCTGATTATGAAAGGAACGGTATTGTAATAAATGAAATAATGTTTGATCCTGATATTGATAACAGCGAGTTTATTGAATTATTTAATAATGGAAATGCAGAAATAAATCTTGGAGGATGGAGATTTGAAGACGATAATAGAAACATTAATAAGCTAAGTGATACGAGTTTTATTATCCAGCCAGGTGAGTATTTTATTTTTGCGGCAGATTCATTAACAATAAATAAATATAATCTTCAAAATTATCGTAATAAATCTGTTGCAGGAGTTTCATCTATTGGACTTGTTAACACCGGAGAATTAATTTTACTTAAAGATATAAAACAAAATATAATTGATTCGGTTTGGTACTCTGATAAATGGCATAACAAAAATATTCTTGCAACTAAAAACAGATCCCTGGAAAGAATAAATCCTTCTTTAAACGGAAACGACCAGTTCAACTGGAATACTTCAGTAAATCCTGATGGAGCCACACCGGGGAATCAGAACAGTATCTTTACCGATAATAAAAACAAGGAAACAAAAATTTCTATTTCTCCAAATCCTTTTTCGCCCGATAATGACGGCTTTGAAGATTTTACTTTGATTAACTACAACATTACACAAACAGTTGCACAGTTGAGAATAAAAATATTTGACAGCAAAGGAAGATTTGTAAGAACTTTATTAAGCAACCAGCCCAGCGCATCCTCTGGTTCGGTTATCTTTGATGGACTTGATGATGATGGAAGAGCATTGAGAATTGGAATTTATATTATTTTTATAGAAGCGTTGAACGACATCTCAGGAGTTGTGGAAACTTTGAAGACAACTGTTGTTGTTGCGAGGAAGTTGGATTGAGAAAAATGAATTAAAAATTATTGAAAGTTACTATAGGATCTAAAAAGAAATTAAACAATTTTGAAAACCATTAAGAAATCTGGATTACAACTAAAACTATAATTAAATTCCAATAGTTTTATTCACATTACTATTACTGATGTTCAAACAAGTTAACTGGGTAGAAAGAAAATTTAATTTTGATTTCCCAGTGGAATTCTTCCCTTCAATTCTGGAAAGATTCAGGGGTGTACCCGCAAGACTTGAGGAAATGACAAAAATTCTTTCCGAGGAAACCTTAACAATCAAACCAGATGACAAATGGTCAATCAAAGAACAAGTTGGGCATCTGATTGATCTTGAAGAGCTTGGTGAAAAAAGACTTGATGATTATCTGGATAAAAAAGAAATATTGTCTCCGGCAGATATGACAAACAAAAAAACTTCCGAAGGTGGATATAATCAGAAAAATATAAGTGAACTATTAAAAATATTCAGAACTGTAAGAGAACCCCTTGTTCAGAGACTTGAAAATCTTACCGAAGAAGAAATTGCAATAGTATCCATTCATCCAAGGTTAAACCAGAAGATGAGAATTATTGACTGGGTTTATTTTATGTCTGAGCACGATGATCATCATCTCACAAAGATCAGGGAAATAATTAATAATTCTCAATACTAATTTAACTATAGGGGATAGTATAATTTGAAAAAACTAACTGACAGATTACCGGCGTGAAAATAAAAGTTAATTCAAATATCTATATTACCCAGATTACAAAAGCTGATAAACCTTTTCTACTGAAATATATCAATGATCAGGATATATATAAAAACACTTTAAAGATTCCTTATCCTTACAAAGAAAAGGATGCGGAAGAGTGGATAGATTTTGTAGAAAAAACCAAAATGGGGGATGGAGTCTTAAAACACTGGACAATTAAAAATGAAATCGATGAACTAATAGGCGGAATTGGATTCCATTCTAAATATGGCTTGCATTCTCATAAAGATGAGATCGGATACTGGCTTGGCAAGCCATTCTGGAATAAAGGAATAATGACTGATGTTGTTCAAAAAGTTTGTGAAATTGGTTTTACAGAATTTAACCTGTTAAGAATTGAAGCAACAGTTTTTAAAAACAATATAGCATCAAAAAAAGTTCTTTTAAAAACCGGGTTTGTTCATGAAGGAACACTGAGAAAATTTTATTTTAAAGATGATGAACTAATTGATGTTGATATTTTTGCCTCTCTGCTTTAAATCACAATTAATAATTGGTTCTGGGTCACATTTAAAGTAACATATCATTTATTGCCTTTTCATTAATCTCATAATAATTAAATTGCAGTTGGTAATCGGTGATTAGGAAGGAAGAATTACATGATTAGTATAAGTAATGACAGATTTTCGATGCTAAAGAAAATTCAGAATAAAATATACGCAGCTATTTTGTTGGTTGCATTATTCTTCCTGGTAGTTACCTGAAGTTACTATTTTCGTTCAATTAAAACATAATCAGCCGTAACATTTTTTGTTACGGCTTTTTTATTTTTACTTTACTAAAAAAA
>CAZECH010000123.1:0-1752 GCA_964510675.1 uncultured Ignavibacteriaceae bacterium | reverse complement strand
TATCTGAAGAAGTTTTTTCAAAAATTTATCCTTTTGAATTTGCAAATAAAAAAGTGACAACGAGATATTTTCTTCTACACCTTGTTGCTCATCTTAATTATCATCTCGGACAAATAAATTATCACAGAAGACTGATTAAATAAAACTAATAGAACATCTTAATTAAATACATATTTATAGATTAGTGATTTAAACCTCATCCCAGAGTATATCTTCCTTCCATCACTTGACGGTCAGATTCTTTTTAGTATGTTTCCTCCAAGAAGGTTTTTAGACAGATTTATTTATTCAGAAAAAACAGAGAAATATAAAGAACATACCCCTTAGGATTTAATATTTTCCCTCTCTCTATATGTTAGTGTCCACAAAAGCCGGACTGACCATCCGGCTTTTCCCCTTTTAAACCTTTAATTTTATTAAATTTGTTTAATTGAAATAAAGATTTATGATCGAAATACAAAACCTTCATAAAACATTTGGAAACAATAAAGTTCTTAATGGGATTAATCTCACCATAAAAAAAGGAGAAACTATAGTAATTATAGGGAGAAGCGGATGCGGCAAAAGTGTTTTGATTAAACACATTGTTGGATTGCTAGAGCCTGATGAAGGTTATGTAAAAGTTGAAGGAAAAATTGTTGGTGATATGAAGGAGAAGGAGCTTTACGAGTTAAGAAAAAAATTTGGTTTTCTTTTCCAGGGAGCTGCCTTATTTGATTCGATGACAGTTGAAGAAAATGTTGGTTTACCATTAGTTGAATCATTTGAGAAAAGATCTCCTGAAAATATTCAATCGGTGATTGATGAAAAACTTTCTATCGTAGCTCTAACAGGTATTAATAAACATAAACCTGCAGAACTTTCAGGCGGTATGAAAAAGCGTGTTGGATTAGCCCGTGCATTAGTTACAGATCCGGATTACATTTTATATGATGAACCTACAACAGGGCTGGATCCCATTATGTCTGACTCAATTGATAGTCTTATGAAAGAACTTTCCGGAAGATTGAACGTGACTTCTATTGTTGTTACTCACGATATGTACAGCGTTAAGAATGTTGCAGATAAAGTAGCAATGATTCACGATGGTACAATTCGTTTTAACGGAACTCCTGAAGAATTATTGAGTTCAAAGGATAACGTAATTATTGACTTTATAAAAAGAACCAGTGGAGTTTGAATTTCACTTCAAAGTGTTTCTATAAATCACACTCGTTTCTAAATCACATTATTAAAAATTATTCTTAATTAAATTTTCATTAAAATATTAAGTTGACTAAATGATTAAAATACTCTGGGTTAGTGATGATAACTTCAAAGGAATTACTTTTAAGTTCCTTAGAAGAATTTGTGATTCCACAATTCTTGAAAATATTAATGGAATTGATCTGGAGAAATTAATCACAGAAGAAAGCAGAGATTTTTTATATCTTGATATTAAGGAACCCGCAAACACGGATGCAATGCAAAGATTAAGCTTACGTAATATTTATGGTTTGCGGGTTTCAGTTTTTACATTCATTTCTTTTAAATCAAAAATTCTTAACTTCTTTTTCCCCGCTGAAATTATAAAAATTATTGCTTACAGGATTCTTGCAGGTTCGCAATCAGATTCTGAAAAGTTTATCACTTCTCACTGAAATGGTATAAAGGTATATGATATAAAGGTAAAGAAAACAGCTTATACCTTATTTTCATATACCTTATACCCAAACACCCGCATTTTAATATTATTTACATTAATTTAAGATC
>CAZECH010000122.1:0-8197 GCA_964510675.1 uncultured Ignavibacteriaceae bacterium | reverse complement strand
ACTGTCGTTTTTCACCGGCTGCTTATTTGAATCAGTTAATCAACCCACTTATGCGCAGCCCGGAGAAATTATAGATATTAGCTTGACAATAACTGATAATCTTGGTCATGAACCAAACGCACACAAAGGTATACTTGGTATCATTGTGCCTTCAGATTGGGAATTTATTTCAGCTGCATATTCTTCTGTTTTAGGTAATGGTAACTTAAGTATATCTCCCGAATGGAATGATTCAGTAGATTTATATATCCCATCCAGTCAGTTCGGACCAAATATGAAATGGATAGCACTCATTTCTGATCAGGGTTATGCTTATGAAGATATAACTTCATTTTATATTCAGCTTAAATTAAAAGTTGGTCAAACTCTTGGATGTTTCAATATCGGATACTTAGCAACTAAAGCAACACGAGATTTATTAGGCAATCCGGACTGGGCTCCGCTGTCTTATCCACACTCAATTGGTGTTCCCGATTCTAATTTGTGCTATAACATTTATGAAACAAGACGTGCAGTTGAATGGGATGATCTTTTTGATAGAAATAGCGGATGGACAGGTGCAGATGGGATTTATTCAATACCCTTAAATGGATATGATGCACCATCTAACAATCCAGCAGATAGCCAATTGATTCTATTCAGCGATACTTTTATTGGAGAAGTAGATAGTAATAATATTAGATTTAATACATCCTTGATTAACAATACTTTAGCATTACTTCAAAGCAACAATCCAGATCCTAATGATATTCAATTTTTCTGGGGAACTGATTCTTCCAATTCTCCTAAAACAGTATTCGTTCCCAATACACCAAATGCAGATTCGGGTGATTGGTACTGGCTGATGGATGGAATAACTCTTAATGATTTCATCTATGTTTTTGCTCTTCGATTAAATAGTGCCAGTGGAGTTTTTGGATTTGAAGTTAATGGTGTGGCGCTTCTCAAATTTACAATGGAATCAGAAAATTTTATTTCTGATGTTGAACAGTTTGATACTCCATTGTTTATTAAGAATGAATTAGAGAATTGGGAAATTGTATTGGGGCAGGCAATAATGCCTATGACAAGTATATCAGGTAATCCTTCTCCAGATGGATATATTTATATATATGGACCAAAAAGCGGTTCATCCGGAAAAGGACTTATTGCCGCTCGTGTTCTTCCGGAAGAAATAGAAAACTTTACACAATGGCAGTACTGGAATGGAACTGAATGGGGAACTGAGATTGAAAATTGTGCGTCAATAACTACTGGTATATCTCAGGAATTTAGTGTAACCCCTATTGGCAATAATAAATATCTATTGGTCTATCAGATGGGGAATAGTGTTGCAATCAGAACCGGTGAAACCCCTACGGGGCCTTTTGGAATTTTTTATTTGGTTTATAATTGCCCCGAAGTTTTGCTTGACCCGGATATTTTTATATATAATGCAAAAGCGCATCCAAACTTATCTTATCAGGATGAATTGCTAGTCAGCTATAACGTAAATACTTATGATTTTTTTGACCATTTCTCAAATGCTGATATTTACAGACCGAGATTCATTTTTTTAAAAATTAATGATTCAAATACCTCTGTATCGGATAGCAAGATTAGTTTACCCAATAATTTTAGTTTGAATCAGAATTTCCCAAATCCATTCAACCCTTTAACAAGAATTTCTTTTACTGTTCCACTGAGAACAAATGTTTCTATAAAAATATTCAATGCTTTAGGTGAATCGATATCTGAAGTGACAAATAAAAATTATGAAATTGGCAGTTATGAAATCGATTTTAATGCTTTAAAATTGCCTTCAGGAGTTTATTTCTACAGAATGGAAGCCGGAGAATTTGTTCAAACTAAAAAAATGATTTTAATAAGATGAAGTGAGTTTGATTTGAAAAGAAAACAGTCACATAAACTTATAATTCTGCTGCTTTTGTTTCCTTATCTTTTTGTTATAGCACAGAGTAAAAGTGATGAAATAATTTTCAATGCAAATGATCAGGGATTTATTCCCGCATGGCTTGTTACCGGTCCTTTCGAATTTCCACTTATAGGGTTTGGAAATTCTAAGGATACGATTGCAATAGGTGAACCGAATATATCTCCTTTTGAAGAAGATTATTCAATTTCAATTCTGCCTGAGAAAGAAAAGATGCAATGGTTTTTGCAATCCACTGATAAGAGAGGGTTTGTAGATTTTAACAGTACATTAGGATGGAATGTTAACCCCAATATTCCTGAGAAAATTTGGTACTCAAAAGCAGGATACGCATTTACAACTATTATCAGTGAGTATGATAAAGAAGTAATACTTACATTTGGCAGTAACTCACAAATAAAAGTCTTCCTAAATAGAGAAGAAGTTTATTCTACAAATAATGAGCGTAATGCTTTACAAGACCAGGATACTGTAAGGGTAAAATTAAAAAAGGGAGCTAACGATCTTATTGTCAGAGTTCTGAATACTCATACAAATTTAGGTTTAGCTTTCTTTGGAATGATTAAATGGGAATGGGGATTTTTTGCAAGACTACTTGAAAATGATGGCAGTCCGCTTTCAAATGTTAAATACCTTATTAAATCTGAAAATAAAAAATCTGATTTCAATGTTGTTTCAACGATTTACTTCAAAAAGATTGATAACGAATTAAAACAGAGAATTGACGTTGAGATTAATTCATTAAATCCCAGGTTAACTTCTTCTAATTTCCACATTAACTATAATAACAAGCTCTATAAGTTTAAGATAGACTCTGTAGCGCTTGGTATGACAAGGCACTCGTTTTACATACCGGAAATTACACAAAATTCTGTTGTACAGGCAGAACTTACTTTAGGAGAAGATATAATCAAAAAAAGCATTCAGCTTGATAAGAGAAAAAAATATAGTTTACATATCATGCTACTAAATCATACGGATGTTGGTTATACACACCCCCAACCTGTCTGTGAAGAACTTCATTGTAACACACTTGACGATGTATTAAAAATGTGTAAAGATCATCCTGATTTTCATTGGACGATTGAAACAACCTGGCAGTTAGAGGCTTATGAAAAACTAAGAAGTAAAGAAAAGTTTAATGAACTGATTGATTTAATTAAAGAGGGCAGAATTGCTTTATCTCCTATATATACTAATCCATTTACCGGTTGGGTCTCTGAAGAAGAAATGCTGCGTTCTCTTGATAAAGCAATCGAGTATAAAAATAAATACGGAATCACATTCATCGGAGCCGTTTATAATGATGTTCCCGGACAATCATGGTTTTTACCCCAGGCACTTGTAAAAGCCGGTGTAAAATTTATTGCTGAAGGAATTAATGAAGTTTATGGTGATTATAAGCTTCAGCGAACACTACCAAAAGTATTTAAATGGGAGTCAGCAGATGGAAGCCAGGTTGTAACTTATTTAAATGAAGCTTACAACGAAGGAAGATCATACGGACTTGAATCAAATGATTTGTTTACCGTTGAACAAAGAATCTGGGAGAGAATAAATAAACTTGAAGCAAGAAACTATCAGCCGGATATTATTTTAATCAACACTTCATTCAGTGATAATAGTATTCTTGCAGCTCATCAATATTATCTGGGAATGAAGTGGAACGAACAATATGATTATCCTAAATTCATTAGCAGCGATGTAAACAAATTCACAATTGCATTAATTAATTCTGAAGCTTACAATGAACTTCCTGTTTTAAAGGGTGACTGGACATCTAACTGGGATATTTTTTACCAGGGTGAATTTGAAAGAAATAAAAAAGAAAGATCGAGTCAGCATAAATTATTATCAGCCGAAAAATTATCAACTCTTAGTAATCTAATTGATAGCACAAAACAGCCAATGAATCGGGAGCTTGGAGCGGCATATAGAAATATGCTGCAGTTCAGCGGGCATGGCAGCGGATTGGAATTTGGTTATGGTTCACCTGAAGAAAATAAGTTAACAATGGACTATCGCCAGAATTATCTTGATGATGCTTATTTAGGAGGGGAATCAGTTTTGTTAAAAGCCTTACATCGAATTTCAAAACCTGAAGAAAGTTTGGATTCAGAGGGCTTGTTCGTTTTTAATACTCTTTCATGGAGAAGAAATGGTTTAGTTGAAGTTCAGTATCCTTTTGATACTTCTCCGGAGTATGATGTAATTGATGCAGGAACTAATAAAATAATTCCAAGTTTCAGAAAAGATCACAAACAATTCTTTATAGCTAGAGATATGCCTTCATTTGGTTATAAGAAGTATTTACTTAAACAGAAATCTGTATCAAACGAGTTGTTGGGTGAACTCAATAAGGAAGCCAATTCTATAGAGAATCAATTTTATAAAATTACTTTAGATATAAATCGCGTATCAGTTACAAGCATTGTAGATAAAAAATCTGGTAAAGAATTAATTAATAATAAAAGCAGTTTCGGATTTGCTGATCCGACAGTTGAAAAGTTTCAGTTGAATCAAAATCATTCATTCATATCAGGAAGTAAGATCATCTATGAAGTTATTGATGAAAGTCCGGTTAGGATTACATTAAGAATTAAAAGGGAGAATGAAGTAATCGAAACAATCGATTTTTCTTTATTTGATGATATTGATAAAGTATTTGTAAATGCAACTGTAAATCTTGAATCAATGAAACCAACTAATATCCTTGAAGAATTTGGACTGCCGTTTAGTTTTGAAATACCCGATGCAAAAGTTAAATCAGAAATTCTTGGCGGTTTCATTGAACAGGATAAAGATAGACTACCGGGAATTGATCACGATGGTGTTTCCTTAAGAAGATCAGCATCAATATTTAATGATAGTCAAAATATAATCTGGTCAACTGCCGATGCAAGAGTAATCAGGATTAGAAATGATGAAACAACGAATGATCCGGTAATAATTTCAAATCTGGTTAATAATTTTCCAACTGATTGGAACAGACATGAGAATATAAAAGGCAAGATTGATTTTCGTTATGTATTTACTTCGGGTAACGGAGGTTTTAATCCCGCTAAAACATCGATGCTGGGATATGAACTTAACACGCCTTTGCATGTTAGAAAAAGCTGGTTTCGTGCAGTACCTTCATCAGAAGAATATTTAACTATTGATAATCAAAATATACTTCTGGTTAATCTTAAATCTGTTGACCAAGGTGTTATCATAAGACTATTAAATGCAGATAGCCAGAATAATCAGGCAGCTAATATAAAAAGTAAATTTTTGGTTGATTCTCACGGAGAGACTGTTGATTTACTTGGGAATAAAATTCAGGAATTAGAGATTAAAGATGATGCCATAACAGTGACGTTAAAAGCAGGAGAATTTTTAGATATACTAGTTAAATCATCAAATAATTAATCAACGGTGAAAGGAGGAGCTTTTGTTTTCTTTTTACTTAGAATCATTTTTTACTAACAATAATTCATAACTAAAAAAGGAGATGGTAACATGAAAAACAAAGTTGCAAAAATATCTGTTCTGTGGATTTCCGCAGTAGCTGCACTGATAATTGCAGGATGTTTCGTGATTGTTTCTGTAATCCAACCTTCATCTATTCAGGGATTAGAGCAATTTACAGCAACAGTATTAGTCGAAGTGGAGGGTACAGACGATGCCACACCCCATTATGCAATAGTGGGTTTGAGACTTCCAAATGATTGGCAGGTCGATTCAGTTTGGTTTACCGGTGTATATAATGATCATTGTTTATTTCTTCCAGCGAATGTTCCGGATAATGAACCAGGGGGACAGGTTGATTTATGGACAGATTCACTTGAAGGTAGATATCCTAGTGGCGCAGATATGCAATGGGTTGTTTATCAATCCTCAACAGCGCATCTAACCATAGTTGATACCGTTGATGTTAATCTTTTTGTTAAAATGACACCTGGTATTACCCAGGGAGATTTCAATCTCGGTTATTTTGTATCTAACGCTGCCCTTGATTTTAGCGATCCTACATGGTACTCGGTTAGTTTAAATAATGCCATAACAGTTTCAGGAATTGTACCCGTTGAACTTACTTCATTTGCAGCAGTAGTAACCAAAAACGGAATCCAACTTAATTGGGAAACAGCCACAGAGATGAATAACCAGGGTTTTGAAATTGAGAGAAGCACTGATAGTCAAAATTTCAATATGATAGGATTCGTTAATGGAAAAGGAACAACATCTGAAAAATCTTCTTACTCTTATCTTGATAAAAACATTAACACTCCTAAATATTACTATCGCTTGAAACAAGTCGATTTTAATGGAGCATACGAATATTCAAATGTTATAGAAATTGATTTCTCTATTCCTAATGAATTCAATCTCTCCCAGAATTATCCCAATCCATTCAATCCGGCAACAGTGTTAAGATTTGGATTACCGGTTGAATCGGATATTACACTTTCAGTATACAATTCATTAGGAGAGATAGTTGAAATAGTAGCTCAAGGTAGACTGCAATCCGGTACCCATAATGTGAATTTTGAAGCATCTGGATTACCTAGCGGTTTATATCTGTATACTCTAAAGGCTAAAGGTATAGATGGTGTTGAATTTACTCAAACTGCAAAAATGTTATTGTTAAAATAACAAGGTTTACTAAAGTGCTCGCAAATAATTGCGGACATTTATAACTCGAGGAGACGAAAATGAAATTATTAAAAATGCTTACACTTTTTGTTGGGCTAATTGCAATATTTACATTTGCAGGTTGCCTTATAGAAGATGTAAATCAACCAACTCAGGTAAATGCAGGAGGAATCTTTACCACGATAATTACCATTTCCGATATGAACGCTGAACAAAATAATGCGCATAAAGGAGTTCTTGCGATTCTTGTCCCGGAAGATTGGTCTTTTATCAGTGGTACATATAGTACCCCGATGGGTTTTGGTAGTTTGGAACTTGACACTTCATCTCAACCAGTTTGGGGCGATGTTGATACTGTGATTCAAAGACCCGCAGGAATGAAATGGATCAATTTACTTTCTGATCAAGGTTATTTGCATGATGCTAATCTGGTTTACGAGGCAACAGTTAATCTGCAGGTTGGACAGACAGGTGGTGATTTTCCGATAGGTTATCTTGTAACTGTTAATACAATTGATATACTTCAGTTTTTAAATGATATGGATGTTGACCAGCAATTATCCGGGGCTGACACATCAATGAATCATATGGTTACGATTACTGGATCTTCTGCGGTAGAAGAAAAGATTTCCGGCATACCATCTGAATTTAACCTTTCGCAGAATTATCCGAATCCTTTCAATCCATCCACCAGTTTTACATATTCATTGAAACAATCTGGCGATATCATGATCAGTATTTATGATGCCTCAGGTAAGGAGATTAAATCTCTGGTACATGGATTCAGAGCTGCGGGTAATTATGTTGTTAACTTTAATGTGAGTGATTTAGCAAGCGGAATTTATTATTACAGAATTATTACTGCCGATTTTACGCAGACGAATAAAATGGTTTTGCTAAAATAATCCGATGTTGAATTATGCCGGCTCTTTAAAAACTGGAGCCGGCTTTTTATTAAAATAAGATGTCTAGAATGAAACAAATAAAAGTATTAAGCGCAAGAGATCTGGGTGCACAGTTCAAAGACAATCCAAATAAAATGGTCGGGCAGGATGGTGCCTATTCAATACCTTTAAAAGACAAATGCTTGTTCTTCTTTGGAGATACGCTCATTGGGAAAAGAACTGAAGAAGAAAGTCTTTGGTATCCTGGTGGTGTACCGTTAGGACCTGCTGATATGACGGGGATTGGCGGATTAGAAAAGATGATTACTAATACGGGATTATTGTGCTTCGATAAAACTGGTGAAAATGGTTTTAAAAACTTTGAGTATATATTAAATAAGGCAGGGCAGCTTAAACAATTAATTCCGCACGAAGTTGATGAAGATCATAACTGGTACAGAATATGGTGTTTGCACGGGGTGTCTATTATGAGTAAGGTCTATCTTTATTTTATAAAAATAAAAATGCTTGAGGAAGGTGAACCTCCTGCAAATTTTGTTGTTATCGGCTCCGGGCTCGCTGTTGGTAGTGAACAAGATTGGAATTTTTCAAGAGTCTTTTATAAGAACTCATATATTTTATGGAATGAAGACGATCCTTGTTTCGCTTCTGCAATTTTATTTAAAGAGGGTAATGATTATATTTTTTTATATGGGACTAAAAATGACCGGAGTGGAAAGCATAA
>CAZECH010000121.1:0-8211 GCA_964510675.1 uncultured Ignavibacteriaceae bacterium | reverse complement strand
GCAGGCGATATGAAGTTTTGTTGAATGCACTCCCATATCTGCATTACCTTCATTTGTGCAAACTACAATTCCTCCTGTTTCAGCAATTGCAAAATTCACTCCTGTGATAGCTGCATCTGCTTCTAAAAATTTTTGTCTTAAATGTTTACGTGCTTCACGGGTAAGATAGACTTCATCTCCTCCTGAAAGTTCTGTATTCAGATGAAGATGGAAAAGCTCGTCTATTTCTTCTTTCTTTTTATGTATCGCAGGCATTACAATATGGCTTGGCGGCTCCTTTGCTAATTGAACAATTCTTTCTCCTAAATCCGTATCTATTACTTCAAATTCTCTTTGCTCCAAATAATGATTAAGTCCGCATTCCTCTGTAAGCATTGATTTACTTTTAACTATCTTTTTTGCGTTATATTTTTGAAGAATTTCTGTGACTATTTGGTTATGAGAATCTGCATCATCCGCCCAATGAATGTAAACATCATTTTTTAATGCTTCTTTTTCAAATTGAATTAAATACTCATCGAGATTAGAAGAAAGGGTGTGTGCTTTAATTTCAGAGGCAAGCGCTCGTAATTCTTCCCATCCTTTAATCTTATTTGCAGCCAGGTCTCGTTTTTCTCTTACAAACCATAAGGCTTTATCATGCCAGTTTACACGGTCTTCTTTTTGATTAAATACATCTGCACGTTTAGGATGATCAATCATTTGGAACCGATAATTCCTGTTGGATAAAATGATTAATTACTATTTAAAATTTCAGCAATATGCTTTACACTAATTGATAAATTTTTACGCCTGATAATTCCTTCAATATGCATTAGGCAGGACATATCCGTTGCAGTAATAACTTCAACATTATTTTTAATATGATCCTGAATCCTGTCATTTCCCATCTTCACAGAAACAGCTTCTTCTGTAACAGCAAATGTTCCTCCAAACCCGCAGCATTCATCTTCTCTGGAAAGCTGCATTAACTTAATTCCTTGTACGTTATTTAACAGCCGGACAGGGATGGAAAAAAAATCATTAACTAATTCAGAAGATTTTCCAAGATGTAAACCACGCAAACCGTGACAACTTTGATGTAAACCGACACGGTAAGGAAATTTAGAGTTAAAATTCTCCTTGTTTAAAATCTTTACTAAAAATTCACATAATTCATAAGTTTTAGTTCTAATATCTTTAACACTATCTGATTGCTGCAGCAGATTAAAATGCTTTCTTACATGGTAAACACAGCTTCCAGATGGGGCAACTATATAATCATATGAATTAAAATTCTCGATAAAAAGTTTATAAGTTTTTTCTGCAATATCTTCAAATCCAGAATTAGCCATTGGCTGACCACAACATGTCTGATTAATAGGATAAAATACATTAAGATTTTGTTTTTCTAATAATTCAAGAGTAGCAATAGCTACATTGGGATAAAACTGATTTACATAGCAAGGGATAAATAAGCCAATTTTCATTTTCATAAATTTAAGAGACCTTTTTGTCGCAACCTATTTTGTTATCTGCTAAAGACTCCTGTCAAGATGAACATAACCGCCATCCACAAATAAAAACTGGCCAGTAATGTGAGATGCATGGTTGGAAACCAGATAAACAACCATCGAGGCGATCTCTTCCTTTGTTGTCATTCTATGCCCTAACGGAATATTTTTTTTAATTTCCAACAGTTTCTTTTCAGGTTCTTTAAACGAACTTAACCATTTTTCATAATTTGGTGTCATTACTTCAGCAGGAACTACAGCATTTACTCTTATTCCATAAGGAAGTAGTTCAACAGCCCATTCTCTTGTAAGAGCTAATTGGGCACCTTTGGCTGCTGCATATCCTGAAGTATTCCCTTGTCCGGTAACGGCTGTTTTAGAACTAATATTAACAATAGACCCTTGAGAATCTTTAAGTGCATTCAGGCAATAATGAGCCATGTAATAGTAATGGGATAAATTATAAATAAGAGAATGAACAAATTTTTCTGGATCACCGGATTCTAATCCTATGCTATCATTAGAACCGGCATTATTTATAAGAGCATTTATTCTTCCATATTTTTCAAATGTTTCTTCTGCAACACGTTTACAATTTTCACTTAGTGAAAGCTCAGTTTCTATAAAATGTGCTTCCTTCCCCTTACTAATAAAATCTTGCTTCAACTTATATCCTGTTTCTGTTGCGTGTCCGACTATAATTGGAATAGCACCTTCGTCAGCAATATATTTTGAAATTGCTTCACCGATACCCCGTGAACCCCCTGTTACAATTATTACTTTATCTTTTATTCCTAAATCCATATCTCACGCTTAACTGTTTAAAGAATAAAATGAGAGAGCATTTCCACCAAAGATTTTTCCCCTTCCAATTGAGTCATTTGAAGTATAATCTTCGATCAGATTAACAACCTGTTCATAAGTACCGGCTAATAAACAAACCGGCCAATCAGAACCAAACAATAATCTGTCACAGCCAAATGAATTAAAAACAACATCAATATAGGGATAAATATCAGAAGGCTTCCAATTTTTATGGTCTGCTTCAGTGATTAATCCTGAGACTTTACAAAAAACATTTGGATTTTTTGCAAGTTTTTTAATGTTCGATTCCCAAGGTTCCATTTTATTATTTCGTATTAAAGGTTTTGCGATATGATTTAATACAAATTTCTGTTCGGGGTGTTTTTCAGATAATTTAATTGTTGCAGAAAGCTGATGAGGGTAAATTAAAATATCATAAGTAAAATTATAATTTTTCAATAAGCTTATTCCCCTTTGAAATCTTTCATTAATCATAAAATTATTATCCGGTTCAGCCTGAACTACGTGGCGGAATCCTTTTAGTTTTTTATAGGAAGAAAAATGCTCAAGTCTTTTTTCAATATTTTGCGACATAAGATCTATCCACCCTACTACTCAAAGTATCCACTCATTTTTATCTGCAAGTTCTAAAAGAAAATTAGTTTCATTTTCTGATTGATCAGCCTGAACAGCAATAGTCCCGTCAAATGAATGTTGTTTAATTAGTGGTGCTAAATCATCCGGCAAAAAATTTCTTTGCAAAACCTGCATAGTATCATCAATCCAGCTATCTCTAAGCGGATTATATATCCAATAATGCTGATGTGCATCTATTTTCATTTAGGGCTGCCAGGCTATTACATTTTGTTTTGCTGTTCCTAGCCCGTCAATTCCTAATTCAACAACATCTCCCGGTTTTAAATATCTCGGAGGTTTTAATCCTAATCCTACACCGAAAGGAGTTCCTGTAGAGATAATATCACCGGCAAGCAGGCTCATAAACTGGCTTAAATAACTTACAAGAAAAGGAATTTTAAATATAAGATCTGAAGTATTGGAAGACTGCATAGTTTCACCATTAACCTTAAGCCACAAAGGCAGGTTATCCGGATTCGAAATTTCATTTTTTGTCGCAATGAATGGACCTATCGGAGCAAATGAATCAGCACTTTTACCTTTTACCCATTGTCCGCTTCTTTCCAACTGAAACTCCCTTTCACTTACATCATTATGCAGAACAAAACCGGCAACATAATCCATTGCTTCAGATTCATTGACATATAAAGCTCTTTTACCAATTACAATTGCAAGTTCAACTTCCCAATCAGTTTTTTTACTATTCTTCGGAATTATAATATTATCATTAGGACCTGCTAAAGCAGATGGTGCCTTAAAAAATATTACCGGTTCAGCAGGAATGGACATTCCGCTCTCTAAAGCGTGCTGTGCATAGTTAAGTCCAATACAAATAATTTTAGAAGGCTTTGCTATCGGTGGTCCAAGTCTTATATCTTTGGTTACAAGAGGGAGGTTATTGCTATTTTCATTAACCCATTTTTGAAGTTTTTGAATACCATCATTTTCAAAAAAAGACTCATCAAAATCTTTGGTAAATTTGCTGACATCACGAATTGAATTATCAGCTAATATTACACCCGGTTTTTCTTTACCGGATTCACCAAATCTGATTAACTTCATTCAATGCCTTTTATGTATTTAATTTGATAAAACCGCCATCTATCGGAGAATTAGTTCCCGTAATAAAAGATGCATTATCGGAACAAAGGAACAATGCCAGATCAGCAACTTCTTCAGGCTTTCCCATTCTTCCAAGCGGTTGAGACTTAGATAATTTCTCAAACATTTCTTTTTCATTACCGGGATAATTTTTTTCTAAAAATCCATCAACAAATGGTGTATGAATCCTTGCAGGAGAAATTGCATTGCACCGAATATTATAGTTGATATAATCTTTTGCAACTGAGTAAGTTATTGCCAGAACTGCACCCTTTGTCATCGAGTAAGCAAACCTGTCAGCTAATCCAACAACAGCGGCAATTGATGCCATATTAAGTATGCAGCCACCATTATTTTTTTTCATAAATGGGATAACTGCATGAATACAATTGTAAACACCTTTTATGTTTATCTGATACAATCTATCCAGTTCTGCTTCAGATGTATTTTCAACATTTCCGATATGAGATACACCGGCACTATTAACTAATATATTTATTGTTTTTTTCCTGGCTATTTTGACTATTATTTTTTTTACTTCATTTTGATTCGATACATCACAAAGATGAAATTCTGCAACCCGCCGCCGTGAATTTTTCCGATTAATTTCATTTACAACATCTTTGGATAATTTGCCATTATAATCCAATATATGAATAAAGGCACCTTTTGAAGCAAATTTTTTTGATATTGCTTCGCCGATTCCGCTGGCACCGCCTGTTATGATTGCTGTTTTACCTTTTAAAGAAAATGATTCCATACTGATGTTTTAAATAGATTCTTTTCTAATTGAATTCCAAACTTCACCATTCGGGTAAGAATATTCATTTAAACTTTCAGGCCTGATAGTAATGCTGTAGCCCGGCATTGATGGAGGCATGTAGGAACCATTTTTTATAACTACAGGATCAAGAAAGTGTTCATGCAAATGATCAACATATTCTATTACCCGATCTTCCATTGATCCACTTATGCATATAAAATCAATCATTGCAAGATGCTGTACATATTCGCAAAGTCCAACACCACCAGCATGAGGGCAAACAGGAATATTATATTTTGCCGCCATTAATAAAACAGCCAGAATTTCATTCACACCACCAATTCTACAGCTATCTATCTGGCAAACATCAATTGCACCTGATGTAATTAACTGCTTAAAAATAATCCTGTTCTGGCAATGCTCACCGGTTGCAACCTTAATTGGTCTCACGGCATCAGCAATAGCTTTATGTCCCAGAATATCATCAGGGCTTGTTGGTTCTTCGATCCACCAGGGGTTAAATTCTGCAAACTGCTTAACATTATAAATTGCTTCTTCAACACCCCATTTTTGATTAGCATCCATCATAAGTTTCATGTCATACCCAATTTCTTCTCTAATAATTGATGCTCTTTTAATATCATCTTTTAGATTTGAACCGACTTTCATCTTTAAATATTTCCAGCCATCGTTTTTAGCTTCACGAGAGAGTCTTCTTATTTTTTCATCACTGTAACCCATCCATCCAGCAGAAGTTGTATATGCGGGATAACCATTCTTAACCAGGTATTCTATTCTTTCCTTTTTAGTGTTGTTATTTTTTTTCAGAATTTCTAGACCTTCTTCCCTGGTTATTGCATCAGTTATATATGTAAAGTCAATGCATGAAATAAATTGTTCAGGAGACATATCAGAAATTAATTTCCACAAGGGTTTCTTTTCAAACTTTGCGTATAAATCCCAAACAGCATTTACAATTGCCCCTGTTGCAAGATGAATTACTCCTTTTTCTGGACCAAGCCATCTAAGCTGGCTGTCACCCGTAATCATCTTCCAAAAACCAGCCATATCATTTGTAAATGACTCAAGGGTCTTTCCAATAATTAGATGTGAAAGAGAGTTTATTGCCTGCACACAAATTTCATTTCCCCTGCCAATTGTAAAGGTAAGGCCGTGTCCTTCAATACCATCAGGGTGATCTGTTTTTAGTATAACATAAGCAGCGGAATAATCGGGATCAGGATTCATTGCATCTGAGCCATCTAAAGTTCTGCTGGTGGGGAACCTGATATCTTTAGCAACTAATTCTTTAATTTTTACAGCCATTATTCAAACTTCAGATTTTTCATATATAAATGTTAATAAAAAAAATCATATCTGCAATTATGAATTAAACTTGGGCACCTCTAAAAGGGTTTCTTATTCATTGTTTCTTCTACCCCCAAACCATAGTTTATTTTCTTAATCTTTTTACCAATTGCAGCACAATTCAAAATATTTTTAAAATGTTCTGAAGAGAACATTTCTCAAACTAATAATGATAAAATATTAGTTCGTGAAAATCAGTGGATTTGGAAATCTGAAATTATTTGTAAGTTTGCCTGCAGATTAATTAAATAATTGTTAGAGATATGACTCCTGCAGATTCTTCCAGTACGGTAACATCAGAAAGACTGCTTTCACTTGATGTGTTCAGAGGAATTACAATTGCTGGAATGATACTGGTCAATAACCCGGGGTCGTGGATTGATATTTATCCTCCACTGCGTCATGCCGAATGGAATGGCTGTACACCAACAGATTTAATATTTCCTTTCTTTTTATTTATTGTGGGAGTTGCGATTCCTTTTGCATTAGGGAAAAGACTTGAGAAGAATGAGAGTCATAAAAAAATTACTTTTCAGATTATAAAGAGAAGTGTTATTCTTTTTCTGTTAGGATTGATTATCTACGCCTTTCCCTTTGGTTTATTCGGTCATAATTTTAATTTGTATGCTTTAAGAATCCCGGGCGTTTTACAAAGAATAGGTATTGTATATCTTTTTGCAGCAATTTTATTTTTAAAAACAAATTATAAAACACAAATCTATACCGGGACTTCTCTCCTTATTATTTATTGGCTGCTGATGACTTTAATTCCTGTTCCAGGTATTGGTTATTCTAACCTTGAACCTGCGACAAATCTTGCGGCATGGATTGATAATGCTTTACTAAAAGGGCATTTATGGGCTATCAGCAAAGTATGGGATCCGGAAGGCATATTAAGTACTCTTCCGGCAATATCCACATGTATAATGGGAATGATAACAGGATGGTGGTTAAAATCTGATAAAGATAAGACAACAAAAACAGCCTGGCTTTTTGTTACCGGATGTTTAAGCATTACAGCAGCATATATCTGGAACGGCTGGTTCCCGATAAATAAAAGTTTGTGGACAAGTTCCTATGTCCTTTATACCGGAGGTCTCGCTCTTCTTTTTCTTGGGATATGTTACTGGTTTGTAGATGTGAGAAATTCGAAATGGTGGACAAAGCCATTCGTTGTATATGGATCAAATGCTATTGCTGTTTACTTCCTTTCTGAGATAACCGGAAAATTACTGTATATAATTAGTGTTCCATCTGGTGAAAGTAATCTTTCACTGAAAGATTTTTTATTTAATAATTACTTTCTGCCTTTATTTGATCCTGTAAATGCTTCATTGGCCTGGGCTATTTTGTATGTTTTAATCTGGCTTGGATTAATGTGGATTTTATATGCGAAAAGTATCTTTATTAAGGTTTAATAATTAACAATCTTTCTTTATCCTTTATTATGAGGAATATTTGAAAATTCCGGATGATAAAAAGACAAAGATTTTAGCTAACAAAGATCGCTTATCTGTTCATCAACTCTCTAAAAAATATAACCTTCCTGCTAATGAAATAAAAAAAATTATTGGAACTTCAGAAAAAAAACCTCCTCCAAAGTGGTTTTTTGCTGTGTTGATTTTAATTCCTATCTTATTTTTTGTCTTACTTGAGTTATCATTAAGAATTTTTAATTACGGTTATGATATTCCCCAATGGGTTGATGCGGGTAGTGGTAAATACATTATTAATCCTGACCTTGGCAGAAAATATTTTTTCAGTACGAAATTTATGTCTGCAACCAATGAGGATGTTTTCGACCAGCAAAAAAAGTATAATTCATTCAGAGTTTTTATTTTAGGAGAAAGCAGCACAGCCGGTTATCCTTATATGCCTATGGGATCTTTTCCGCGTTATATAAGAAAAAGACTAGAACTTACTTATCCCAATACGACTATTGAAGTAATTAATTTGGGTATGACAGGTGTTAGCACTTATACATTGTTAGATTTGTTTCCCGGTGTTTTAAAGCAGCAGCCGGATTTAGTTTTAATTTATACCGGG
>CAZECH010000120.1:0-8250 GCA_964510675.1 uncultured Ignavibacteriaceae bacterium | reverse complement strand
CTTGAAAAATATCTTCTTTCATACTAAAATAAAAAGAATCTAAAAAAATAGCATGTTCGTTTTTCCTCCCAAAAAATCTTTTGAATACAAAAAGAAATCCCGCTTCAACTGGAAAAAAATTGGGAAAATTTTTCTCTATTTTTCCAGAAATGGTAAAAGTAATAGAACCGGCAAGTGTAAACAAAAAAGTTTTATTGCTAAAGGTAGAAAGCTCTGTTTTAAGAAGTGAACTTAGGCTTAATGAATCCGTGATGATTGGTAAAATAAACAAATATTTTAACGAAGAAAGAGTAAAATCAATAAGGTTTATAAGATAGAAAACCGGAAATAAAATATGACAAAAACTAAAGCAAGCAATGAATACAGCGCAAAAAATATAAATGTCCTCAAAGGCCTGGAAGCAGTAAGAAAAAGGCCAGCAATGTACATTGGCGATGTTAGCGCAAGAGGACTTCATCACCTGGTTAATGAGGTTGTTGATAATAGTATAGACGAAGCGATGGTAGGATATGCAGATATTATTGAGATAATGATTCATAAAGACGATAGCATTACAGTAACGGATAACGGCCGTGGTATACCCGTTGATATGCATCCTGAAGAAAAAAGATCCGCACTTGAAGTTGTTATGACAGTTCTTCATGCCGGAGGTAAGTTTGATAAAAACACTTACAAGGTATCCGGTGGCTTACATGGTGTTGGTGTTTCGGTTGTAAATGCTTTGTCCGAGTGGTTAAAGGTTGAGGTGAGAAGAGACGGGAGTGTTTATTACCAGGAATATAAAAGAGGTTTTCCCACAAAGCCCGTAAAAGAGATTGGCAAGTGTAAAAAGAACGAGACAGGGACAAAAGTTAGTTTCTTTCCTGACAAAGAGATATTTAAAGTAACAACATTTAAGTTTGATACTCTTGCTGAGCGAATGAGGGAACTCGCATATCTTAATAAAAATATTACCATAAGGATTAAGGATGAGCGTGATGGTGAGGAAGCAACATATCACTTTAAGGGTGGTATTGTAGAGTTTGTCCAATACTTAGACGAAACCCGCCAACCACTTCATAAAACTGTTTATGTTGAAGGAGAAAGAGATAACACGCCTGTTGAAGTTGCATTTCAGTACAGCGATAGCTATACAGAAAATATATTTTCTTATGTAAATAATATTAATACCCACGAAGGAGGGACTCACCTTGTAGGATTTAAAACAGCATTAACAAGAACACTGAATACTTATGCTTACAAAAACAATCTTATAAAAGACAGCAAAATCACCCTGACAGGAGATGATTTTAGAGAGGGCTTAACAGCCGTTATTTCCGTTAAAGTTGCAGAACCTCAATTTGAAGGACAAACAAAAACAAAATTGGGAAACAGTGAAACAAAATCTGCTGTTGAAACACTTGTTGGGGAAAAGCTTGCAGAATTTCTGGAAGAGAATCCTTCTGTAGGAAAAAAGATACTTGAAAAATGTCTGCGTGCTGCAGAAGCAAGAGAAGCTGCAAGAAAGGCAAGGGATCTTACACGAAGGAAAAATGCTCTTGATAATATGAACCTGCCGGGAAAATTAGCAGACTGTTCAATAACAGATCCTGAGCTTTGTGAAATATATATTGTTGAAGGAGATTCCGCAGGAGGTTCTGCTAAACAGGGAAGGGACAGGAGATTCCAGGCTATACTTCCACTTAAAGGGAAAATCTTAAACGTAGAAAAAGCAAAGATCAATAAAATATTAGAGAATGATGAAATCAGAGCAATGATATCAGCAATAGGAGCAGGTTTTGGAATTGATTTCGATCCAGCCAAAGCTCGTTATGGAAAAGTAATCCTAATGACCGATGCTGATGTAGATGGAAGCCATATCAGGACACTTCTGCTAACATTTCTTTACAGGCATATGAAAGATCTTATTACTTCGGGAAAAGTTTATATTGCCCAACCGCCGCTGTATAAAATTAAAAAAGGCAAAGAAGAATTTTATGCATTTGATGATGCCGAAAGGAAAGAAATTTTAAAAAGACTTAAAGTAAATGGAAAAGCAGAACAAACAGAGCTTCTGGAGACACTTGAAGATGGTTCTATTAAAGGGGTTACTGTTTCAAGATATAAGGGATTGGGAGAAATGAATCCAGAACAGCTTTGGATAACCACAATGAATCCTGAAACAAGAACCGTTTTACAGGTTACTCTTGAAAGTGCAGCCAATGCAGATAAAATTTTTGAGACACTAATGGGAGATGCTGTAGAACCAAGAAGAGAGTTCATAGAGAAAAACGCTAAGTACGCAAACCTGGATATATAAAAACGCAAGAATATGAAAAAGCAGAAAACATTTATACTAATGCTTGAAAAGGATGATCTCAAAAGAGAGGTGGAGTTTGAGGTTGCTTTCCAATTAAGTTTAACGATAGAACAAAGATACAAAAGGATGAAGAAGTTATTTCGCCAAACAATGGATATTGTAAAAAAGCATGACTATCCAAAAACTCCTGCGATTATTAGTAGAACATAAAGTAAAGTTTCTTGTTATAGGTGCATGGGTATTTCCGGCATATGGATTTACACGGAACACATATGATATAGATATTATTTTTAATCAGACAAAAACAAAATTACGAAAGCTGATAAAGGCATTAAAAAATGTTGGTTACGATTGAGTGGAAGATTTAACGATAGAACAATTATTAAAAAAGAAAACATTGTTTCGTCAATATATTTTGGATACAGACATTCATCCATTTGTTGCTGGTGTTGAATTTAAAGATGTATGGAAGACAAAAAAAGAAGTTGAAATAGAAAAGATTAAAGTATTTGTTCCTTCCCTGGACAATCTAATAGCAATGAAAAAAGCCGCGGGTCGCCCAAAAGACATAGCTGATTTAGAATATTTAGAGGAAATTAAAAGACAAACAATCAAGAAAAAGAAATAACAAAGATTTTTATGGCAACAATATTTGAAAAAATAGTACCTGTATCATTAGAAGAGGAGATGAAATCCTCTTACATAGATTACTCAATGTCTGTAATCGTTGCAAGAGCATTGCCGGATGTAAGAGATGGATTGAAGCCAGTTCACCGCAGAGTGTTATATGGAATGCACGAACTTGGAGTCGCATTTAACAAACCGTATAAAAAATCAGCAAGAATCGTGGGAGAAGTTCTCGGTAAGTATCACCCTCATGGCGATACCGCAGTTTATGATACTATGGTTAGAATGGTTCAGGATTTTTCTCTCAGGTATCCTCTCGTGGATGGACAGGGAAACTTCGGTTCCGTTGATGGGGATTCTCCTGCAGCAATGCGTTATACAGAAGCCCGCCTTGCAAGAATTGCAGAAGAAATGCTACGCGATCTTGATAAAAACACAGTTGATTTTGTGCCGAACTTTGACGACTCTTTGCAGGAACCCACTGTAATGCCGTCATATCTTCCCAACCTGCTGGTAAATGGTTCAAGCGGCATTGCAGTTGGAATGGCGACAAACATTCCTCCCCACAACCTTAGTGAAATTATAGATGGACTAATCCAGCTTATAAAAAATCCTGATGTAACTGTTGAAAAATTAATGAAGCATGTTATAGCTCCTGATTTTCCAACTGGCGGAATTATTTATGGATATGAAGGAGTTAAAGAAGCATTTAAAACAGGCCGAGGAAGATTGGTTATTCGCGCCAAAGCAAATATTGAAACACTTAAAAATGGCAGAGAGAATATTGTTATAACCGAGCTTCCATACCAGGTTAACAAAGCTAATCTTATTGAGAAAATGGCTGATCTTGTAAGAGCAGACAAGCTTGAAAATATTTCCAACATAAGAGACGAGTCTGACCGTGATGGCATGCGAGTAGTTATTGAGTTAAAAAGAGATGCTCAGCCCGCAATTGTTTTAAACCAGCTTTTCAAGCATACATCAATGCAGACAACTTTTGGCGTTATTATGCTTGCATTGGTTCACGGAGCTCCAAAAGTTCTTAATCTTAAAGAGATGATGCAGCACTTCCTTAACCACAGGATGGATGTACTGATTCGAAGGACAAAATATGAACTTGATGCTGCAGAGAGAAGAGCTCACATTCTTGAAGGCTATATAATTGCTCTTGATAATATTGATGCGGTAATAGAGACTATCAAGAAATCTAAAGATGTTGATACTGCAAAAAGTAACCTGATGAAGAAGTTCAAGCTTTCTGAGATTCAGGCAAAGGCCATTCTCGATATGCGTCTCCAGAGGTTAACAGGACTTGAGCGAAAGAAGATCGAAGATGAATATAAAGAAACAATTAAGCTTATTGAAAAACTTAAAGGCATTCTTAATAGTGAGGAGAAAAGATCCCAGATAATAAAAGAAGAGCTGCTTGTAATAAAAGAGAAATACGGAGACGAAAGAAGAACAGAAGTAGTTTATGATTACACTGAATTTTCTCTTGAAGATATTATTGCTGAAGAAGATGTTGTTGTTACAATATCTCACCAGGGATTTATAAAAAGATTTCCTGTAAGCGGGTATAGAAAGCAGGGCCGCGGCGGTAAAGGGGTAACGGGTGCCGGAACTAAAGACGAAGATTTTATCGAACATATGTTCGTAGCATCTACGCATCAGTATATTCTTTTCTTTACGGATAAAGGAAAATGCTATTGGCTTAAAGTCCATGAAATTCCTGATGTAGGACGTGCAGCAAGAGGAAGATCAATAATTAATCTCCTTCAGAAAGAGAAGGATGAAAATATAACCGCATTTGTTGCTGTTAAGGAATTTACAGACAACCAGTTTCTCGTTATGGCTACCGAGAAAGGTACTATTAAGAAAACAGTTCTCTCTGCTTATGGTAATGTTCGTAAAGGCGGTATAAATGCTATTAGCCTTAATACAGATGACAGGCTGATTGAAGTTAAAATGACAGACGGCAGCAGCGATCTTGTGCTTGGAACAAGGAATGGTTTTGCAATCAGATTCCATGAAAAAGATGTAAGGGATATGGGAAGAACCGCAACCGGAGTTAGAGGCGTAAGGTTAGGAAAAGGAGATAAGGTAGTCGGGCTTCTTGTAATTAAAAGAAACGATACAATCCTTGTCGTTACGGAAAAAGGTTACGGCAAACGTTCCGATATTAATGATTACCGCATTACACATCGCGGCGGTAAAGGAGTTATTACTGTTAAGACAACAGATAAAGTTGGGAAGATGATTGCCCTGATGGAAGTTGTTGACGGTGATGAGCTTGTTATTATAACTACCCATGGAATGGTAATAAGGCAAAGCGTTAAAGATCTTCGTGTAATGGGAAGAAACACACAGGGCGTAAGAGTGATTAGACTTAAAGATGATGACAGTATTGCAGATATAGCGAAAGTGCTGCCTGAAGATGAAGAAGTGAATGGAGAGGAATAGTCTTTTTTAGCTTGAAGAACTTATTTCAAGCTTTAACCTTTGTCTGTGAGATGAACTATATTCTCGATATATATAAGATATATATAAATAGTGCTTACTTAACTTCATTAATCTCTTTCATAATCCTTTCGGTCTCAACCAACACAACAATAATTTTTTCAGTATTGGTAATCTTTCGGGAGGACTTAAATTTTCATACCTTAGCTTACTATTGCTTATCTGAACTGAAAAAATTAAATGCTCAACCAAATGCTGCGGAGTCATCTTACCCCCAAAAGGTACTTGATCTGCATTAATTCTTCCAACACTTTCAGAAAATCATTGAACATAAAATCCTTGGAGAAAATCGTTTAAAGTTTAGGTCATTTGATACTATTTGAGCAGCACCATTTTCTTCGATGTTATTCTATTACCAGTATTAAAAGTATAAAAATAAATACCACTGGATAAATTAACAGGACTAAAAAATGTTTCGTAATTCCCGGCGGGAAGATCTTCATCAATTAAAACCACTACTTCCTCACCCAGAGAATTAAATACTTTCAGAGTAACCCTGGTAAAAGACGAAATTCCATACTTTATTTTTGTTCCGGCATTAAACGGATTAGGATAGTTCTGTGCAAGATTAAATTTCGGAAGTAGCGAAACCGGGTCGTTAATTATAACATCTTTAAGAATATAATCATCGGGATCAAAGGTTAATTGTTTCGGCTCTCCATTAATTCTGAAAACAAATTCTTGTTCCTGTGCATTGTTTAAAAGAGATATAAGCGTATCTCCTATTGAAGTTGATAAATTTATCTTTAGAGGTATTGTAAAAAAGTTAGGGAATGTATTAAGATTTTGTTCCAGATCAATTTTTATTTCATATTCTTCAGCAGTTATTTTTTGATAATCCCATTTCAAAAAATACTTTGGATAATTCTCACCATAAATCCATTGGGTGAAAAAATAATCTAAGCTCATCCCGCTTGTTTCTTCTGCAATTCTTTGGAAATCTTCCGTAACAGCAGTAGCATAAGCAAGCAAAGGATCCTTTAAATAATTTTTTAGAATATTAAAGAAAATGGAATCGCCAACAATTCCCCTTAACATATGAAGAACGATACTTCCTTTTGAGTAGCTTCTTTCACCATTAAATATCTGGTTTATTGAAGAGATATCTTCAACATAGATACTTCCTGCAGCCATCTTTGATCTGCTCATGTTATAACCTAACCATGCATTAAAATCTTCTTCTGTTCCTGAAAATTCCCAATATAAACCTTCTCCGTAAGTTGCGAATCCTTCATTAAGCCATATATTCTCCCAATCCCGGCATGTTACCTTATCTCCAAACCATTGATGAGCAAGCTCATGAGCAATTATACCATCTGTAAAAACCCCCATTGATGAAATGGTTTGATGCTCCATGCCGCCACGGCCAAATTGTGCATGGCCATATTTTTCCCGTATAAAAGGATATTCGCCAAACAATTCCGTAAACAATGAAATCATTGGAATAGTTTTATCAAGTTGCGGCTTAAGCTCATTTAAATTTTCAGGATAGATATAATGAACGACAAGCATAGAATCTCTTTCGGAATATCTGAAGTAATCTTCTTGCATTTCATAATTAGATATTGCTAACGAGATAAGATAATTAGCAATGGGATAACTATTTTTCCATTTATAAGTTTTTGTTCCATCCCTGTTATCTACTTCATCAACAAGAGTCCCGTTTGAAACCGCAACAAGATCATTACGGCAAGTTATCCAAATATCTGCTGAATCAGCTTTATCTGCCGGAGTGTCTTTGCAAGGCCACCAATCACTTGAACCATAAGGTTCGCTCAAAGTCCATATAGAGGGTTGATCATTATGCGAATCGAAAACAAAACTTCTTAATCCGGTGGCAACAGGAATTCCCCCATAAAAAATTATTAAGGAAATATTCTCGTTTAAACCATAAGATTTGTTGAGTGAGATGTCGATTTTATTTTCCGAATGATTGAAAGAAAGAGAACTTTCTTCTGAAACGACAGAATCAACAATTAAATTGTCTGAGAGATCGAGGAATACGGATTCCAGATTATCAACAACGGCTTTAGCTAAAACTGTAACCTGTCCAGTTAAATAATTTGGAGAATAAGATATTGTTAAGTTCAATTTGTAATAAATTATGTCGTATGAAGAATCGCCCGGATATTTTGTTTTACTGAATTTAAAAGTTGAAGCATAACTTTCCTTTTCAATTTCAGAAATATTAAATGCTTGTTGTGCGAAGCTTACTTCGCTTAAATAAAGGATAAGAAAAAGTATACAAAAAGTATTTATTTGCTTTGCAAAGCAAGTTTGTTTTTGAAACAACATAGCAGAAAAATAAGATTTATCGCACTAAGATATAAGGAAGATAATAATGCGCAAGATACTTTTAAATATCAATTTTCAGGATATCCATGAAGAGATTTTACTTCCGAGCTTTTTCACCCTTCCCCAAAAGAAATCAAACCTGCCGAATATAAAAGCATAAGAAAGCAAAAGAAGATGATAAATAGGGAATATCAAAAAAATGTAAACGAGTATATAAAACAAGCTCCACTTTTCCAGCCCAAAACTTTCTGAAATGATAGAAGAAATGTAAACTGTAGTTAATCCTGTTAAACCAAAGATTAATATTATTATTATAAAATCAATTATGTTTTTTTTTGATAGTTTCATTGAATAAAATATTTGCGCTGCCATCTGTTCTTACAGAAGGAAAATCTTTTAATTTGATTATAACTGAATTCGAGTGATAAAGTACATCACCATTTTTTCTCGCTTCTTCCTGTCCTTCAAACAAAATGTTAGTACTAAAAAAAATAAAATGTAAAAGAGTTGTA
>CAZECH010000119.1:0-8269 GCA_964510675.1 uncultured Ignavibacteriaceae bacterium | reverse complement strand
GTTAAAATTATTATATGCTTGAGGAATTATTCTTTCGGGGTTACTTTTTAGACCAGGAACAATTTCCCGCATTCCGGATGAACCAAGTAAAGGTGGTTCCCAAAACTCCATATAATAATCATATGGAAAATCAGAAAGGGACTGAGCAAAAGATAGTCCCCAATTGAATTTTAAATCCAGAAGTGTATTAATTCCTGTCAAAGAAGAACTGTAAGTCGAGATTTTTTGTTCTTGGTCCCGAAATGAATAAATCGGTGCTGAGTTTGAAATACCGTTAGGATAATTTCTTGATGAAGTTAAATAATCCCTAGAAGTATTACTAAATACATTGCTTAATTTTATTGAACCATTATCGGGGGTATTTAAATCAAACAATAAAGTGGCTCCTTCTCTTTTTCTTACCTCATCAATAAATTGAACATTGAAATCATTTATAACATAATCAGTGGAAGCCCGGGCACTTTGATCTATATCTATATCTATTCCTTCATTGCTTCGTATTCTATTCTCAATGTTGCCTATTAATTGTACACCAAGTAAATCATTGAAAACTCTTTCACTATAGCGAAAAACAAAATCATATTGTTTGAAAGACTCTTTTATATTATTATATCCACCCTTCACATCGATCCTAAACTTTCTTTCAGAGGGAGCTTTCTTAGTTACCAGATTAATACTACCAGCAATTCCGTCAGCATCTTTATCAGCTGTTAGAGCTTTGTATAATTCAATACCTGCCAATGAATTTTGAGAAATAGTACTTAAGTCCAGACTTCTTCCACTTGCGTCTGTTGGCGGTATCTTTATTCCATCAATTGTAAAATTTGTGTACTTATCACTCAACCCACGAAGGATTATTCTATTTGCTTCACCTCCAGATCGAATGATTGATACTCCGGGTAGTCTTCCCATAACTTCTGCCGCATTAACGTCAGGTAGTTCCTGTATTTTTTCCTGTGATACAACATTGATAATAGTGTTTGAAGTTCTCTGTTGATTTATAGCAGAAACTTGTCCCATCATTTGCCCTGTTATTAAAACTTCTTCACCTTCAAGTACATCTGGAACAATTGAGATGTCTAACTCAGTTGTTTTATCTGCAGCAATAGTGATATTAATTTCTTTAGTTCTATAACCAATGTAAGATATACGTAAAACATGATTTCCTTCCGGAATATTTGGTATCGAATATTTACCCTCAATATCAGTTGCACTTCCCATTGCAGTTCCAAGCAAAAAAACATTTGCACCAATCAGTGAATTATTTGTAAGTGAATCTGAAATTACTCCTCTCAATGTGCTTTGTCCCCAGCTAACAGAGATTGTTAGACAAATTATGACTAGTATTGTTTTAAGTTGTGCTACCATCTTCATAAATAAATCCCTCGGATTATTCTAATAATGATTTGAATTTATGAGTCTTATTTGCTTCTTATTTTGTACATTCTATGTCGTTTACTTAACCGATAACTTTATCGATGACCAATTTGGGGAGAATTATACTAATTGTCAAGTAAAAAATATCAGCTATTAAACTTTTTTTAAAAAGAAATTAAAGTGGTAATTATTTTGAATCTTATAGAACAGCCTGATAAATATATAAAAACATACATTTTTTAATTTGCAGGTGCAAAATACACAGGACTAAAAATTCTAAAAATTTAGAAAATATTTCAAATAATTAAATATCAATTACTATTTGAAAACTTTATTCAGAAAATCAAGAATCAGTTTATTGGTTTTTGTAAACCATGGTTCAAACAACCAGAAAGAATGAGGTGTATCTTTAATTGTATGAATCTCATAATATGTATTATATAGTTTCAGTTTTTGAATTGCTTCATCTCTCCCCGCATGAAATCGTTCTTCAGAACTGTTAATAAAAATTGTAGGCGGAGTCTTATTATCAATATAATTTAGTGGAGAAGCTTCAAACCATAATTCAGGATTTTCTTTAAATGATTCTCCAAACCATAATTTTCCTGCGGAGGGTTTTTGCGGATCGTTATCCTTTCCACTTTCTGCCGGGTGAGTGAAATCAATTATACCATCTATATCAATTATTGCATTTACATTACTTGTATGAATTAAATAATTTTCCAGTCCTTCAAATTTATTGTTACCGTTCGTAGATCCCAGCAAAGCAGCCAAGGTTCCTCCTGCAGAACAACCTAGAACAGCAATCTTATTTGTGTCTATATTATATTTCTCTGCATTTTCTTTTAACCATCTTAAAGAAGATTTCAGATCATAAATTGCCGCAGGATATTTTGCTTCCGGAGAAAGCCTGTATTCAACTGCAACAGCGATAAAACCATTTTCAGCAAGTTTAATAGCTAACGGATGCATCATTGATTTATCTCCCGATCTCCACCCACCACCATGAATAAGTATAACAGCAGGGGACGCAATGTTTTGTGAAATAGATCGGAATAAATCTAAATGAAGTTCCCTTTCTTTGTAAGTGGTGTACACTATATTTCCTTTTAGAGCTACATCTTCAGGTAATTCGATATTTACAATTTTTATAAATGGATAACTTTCTATTAATTTTTGATAAGTGCTAAAAACTGTATACGAAGTATCTCTGGGAAAATCATTTTTACCTGATTTTTTCCCTGTTATTTTCTTAATCCATTTAGGATATTTTTTTTCTAAAAGATCCTTAGGCCAATCGCCATACCAAGCATAACCAATTCTTCTTTCCTGCTGCACTTCAGCAAGTGAATAAACTTTTATCCCATCTCTGTTACAAAAAAAAGGTATATTAGTTTCTATTTCATAATAACGTGCCCATACCGGATGTGCATTTTTATCTTCAACAACTATTTTATCAAATCTTTTATAATTATCATTTATCTCTCTGTCGTCTAATTTTATATGTTTAATAGTTATGCCGGTAATTTTTGATTTTTCCAGCCATGTTATTGCACTTTCAGTTGCATCGATAATCTTTTCATCAGGAGTTTCAATCCGCATTAAAAATTCTACAACACTTGTCGTTTCCAAAGATGCAATGGATGGCAACTCATAACTTCGTGCTTTAATTGGTTTTAATGTGATATGATCATGCTGCTGACACCAGCCTGTTTTTTTACCATCAACAATTATCTGGCAATTTAGAGTAACATTTATTGATTTGTCTAATGATTTTTTTATCCGTTCCTTTTGTTCTTTATCCATCCAGTTGAAATAATCTTTGCCCTCAATAATATCAAGAAACAAATTCATTATGCCGGTCATAAGGTCATCATTATATGTTATTGCATCAACATCAGCACCTCTCCAGCCTCCGCTTTGGTTCTGGGTATTCAAAATAAAATCAAGACCACGTTCAACACTTAACTTGTATTTTCCTTCCTTTGTTAACAGATATACTTTTGAAAGATATTCGATCTGAGTGTAGGTATTTCTGTTATCGCAACTGCTTTTCTTTTCAAAATTGCTTAACCTGTTCCAGGCTAAATCATAATCTAACTTGCCAAGCCAATCAATATTTTTGGGCCACCCTCCATCAGAATTTTGAAACCTTAACAAATTATCTGCAATTTCTTTTACCTGTTTTTCTTCAAATCTTTCATACACCAAATTTTTACCAGGACCATTTTTCCAGTGTCTTATTGCATCTTCAAAACCAGAAATATCAATCGGCTCAAAAGCAAGATCTTTATTCTGAGGGTGTAGGTCATTAAGAATTGAAATACTTAATCCAACAATCAGAAAAATCATTTTAAGTCTCATAAAATCCTACTATGATTTTATTATAAACCGGGCAAATATAAAAATATCTTTATAAAGATTTTTTTATTGCACTTAAAATTGAATTAATATAACTTTAACACGCCTGAGAATAAACAAATAAATAAAGTGAGATCAATGATGAAAATAAATCAATTAATTATTTTATCAATTTTAATTTTCCTTGCAATCAATCTAAATGCACAGGATAAAGGAGCATATAAATTTGATTCAACAAATTATTCAATGGAGAATTGTGTAAATGAATTTAATATGAAGGGAATTGAGGAAACTAAAGTTGGTTATCAATACTGGTTTGCAGATAAAAACTTCCTTGATGGCAGAACAATAAAATTAAGTGTTGTGGGACCTCATTCAGCAACACATGCACCTCATAAACATTCCGAAGATGAATTTTTCTTTGTACTTGAAGGAACAGCAGAGTTTTATCTTAAAGGTGAAACAAGAGTTGTTGGACCAATGACAAGTTTTTATTGTCCTTCATTTTCTGAGCATGGAATAAAGAATGTTGGTGATACTGAATTGAAATATCTAGTCATCAAAAAATATGAAGTACAATATTAAATTTAAGGAAAGATTTTTAAACTAAGTGATTCTTATTAATAAGAGCGGAAAATAATTTCCGCTCCTTATCAGGTTTATTTACAAAGTAGTTAATAACTTCTCTGCTTTTTTCGTAACAAACGCCTGGTTCATATTAGTTAATCCATTGAACTGCAAACTCATCTCGCAATTTTTCTTTGCTTCTTCTTTATTGTTGGCTCCTTTGTTTGCTAACGCAAGTCTGTAAAAAGTATAAGGGTTCTGCTGGTTTGCAAGAGTAAATTCTTGCTGTGCTTTTGCAAAATCTTTTTCTTCAAGTGCTATTAACCCGTTTAATTCATGAGATAACCAAATCTGGAATGTGTTATTAGCAGTTCCAGTTTTTTCACTAAACTCTTGTGCTTTTATTTTTGCATCCTCTAGTTTGCCTTTCATTAATAATATCCGTGACTGGTTATATAAATCTAATCGTTTTGTATTCTCTTTTACTTCTTCTGGAAGATTTGAATTAAGAGCAACTTGTAAAGCCAGATCATATTTAGTTTTAGCTTCATCATACTTCCCGGCTTCAAATAAAATATTACCCATAGCGTTCAAGTCACCAGACATAGCTCCCGCATCATTAATTGCTTCACCTAAAAGATATTGCTTTTGCATTTCATCCATAGCTAAATCAGTTTTACCTTCGGCAATATAAGAAATTGTTTTGCTGAATAAAGCCGCTCGTTTTTCACCATCATTTCTTGCCATATCAAATAGCTTCTGACACTGGTTTCTTGCATCATCATATTTCTTAAGGTATGTGAGGTTTGTCGCAATTCCTAAATGAGAAGCAACAAAATTCGAATTAACATCGAGCGCCTTTTGATATTGAGTAATTGATTCATCGTACTTACCTTCTTTTAGAAGAAGTTCTGCATAAGAATCGTATGGATTAGGATCATCCGGAATTAATTCAATATACTTTTCAAAAGCTTTTTCAGCCTGATCATAATCTCTAAGATTTCTGTATGCATACCCCATCATATTATATGGGGCAGAATAAGCCGCAGCAATCTCTGTAGACTTTTTCATATGATCCACTGCTTTGCTATATTCTTGCTGACCAAAATAAAACTGACCAAGCTGATTATGCGCTCTCTCGTCCTCGGGATATAGTTCAACCAATTTCTTTAAATGTTCTTCTTGTTTTTTCTGATCTCCATCCACACCGGCTTTAAGTGAAAGTATCATTAATTTTTCTCCCTCTGAAACTTTATCTGTTAGCGCAAGTGTTTTCTCAAGATCTTCAAAAAAACCTTTGGTGGTAGGATTAGCTAATGAATGATAATAGTATGCAAGTGCAAAGTTATTATCCATCTCAATAGCTTTCGTAAAATGCTGTAAAGATTCCTGCTGTCTTTGTTTTTCAAAAAGATCTCTTCCCTTAAGAAACTCTGCTTTAGCTTCCTCTGATGTTGTTGTAACAGGAATTTTATTTTCCTCTTCTTTTTTAGCACATCCGGCAATAAAAATACCGAAGGAAAACAACAACAAAACGAAAAGAGATTTCGTGAATGAAAAGCCTTTCATATAACACTCCTTATTTTATTAGTAATTATGAACTAAACCGGAAGAACCGGTAGCCCGCATAAAATGATTTATATTGGAATTGTATAGAACTTATGTAATACTGATCTGAAATACAATCATTAGGTGATTTATGGCACCAAAATTATTTGAATGGTAGTTAATTTTTTTATTCAGAAATCCTGTTTCGATCAATCCAGTAAGCCCAGGCAATTAAAAGCCACTGGGATAATCCTACATAACCTATTGCTTCTGAAGAAGGTGGAGGTGAACCGAAGATATTCATAAAATAAACTACAATTAAGAAGATTAGTAAACCCAAAAGAGCAAATTGCCCGGTTTTATTTTTTGCTTTAGTAGATTTGAAGTAAAAATATGTTCCGATAGTAAAAATCAATAATTCAATAATAATTGTTGCTGTAACTGAATTCCATAAACCAAAACCTACTTTAGTATCAATCCCGGGGAAAAGCGGAAGATCAGGAATGTGTGTGATCAAATCAAGTATCCAATGGCTTATAACAAGTATTCCTAATACAATAGCACTTTTAATATTCTTTTTTAAAAGGAAATAAATTGTTCCAAATAAAACTGCCCAGAAAAAAACTCCAAGTAGACTATGAGAAAAGGGGTAATAAACAAAATCAAGCGGAGTGAAAGCTGAAATGCCCGGATCAATTTTTACTTTTTCAATACCGAGAATAAGAAAGACTGGCCAGAGCAAATCTATAAATTGCGAGGCAAAGAATAATGTACCAAGCGATGGTTTTTTATCAATTTTCTTAGCTGCTAAACCTACACCAAAATGCCCGATGAACATTTTATACTCCTGATTTTAAAATAACTTCTCGCTATTCTTAAAATATCCTTGATCTATTTTAGTTTCAATTAAATTAATTAGAGTTCTAACTATTATCAAGTAAAACTTAATATGCTGTTATTCTTTGTCTTTTAATTCAGAATTTATATATTTTTTTAATCTCGGTGCAATTCTCCTTTATGAACCTCATCATGTTTATACATTGATTCAAGATGAGTTACAATATTTACTTCTTTCTTGAATGAATTCTTAATTAAAAATTCTATCTCTGTTGCAATCTTGTGTGCATCGTCCAGTAGCGTTTCTTTTGGAAACAACAAATGAAATTCAATCCACAATGAATTCCCGCTTTCGCGGTATCTAAGTTGGTGATATCGCAGGTTATACTTTTGTATTTCAATATCCAGAATAGACCGGAGTGAATTTCCAAAATCTGAACTTACCTCATCCATTAAACCACCAGCAGATTGCCTTATTAATTTTCCCCCTGTCCATAAAATATTTATTGCTGCAATAATTGCAACTATCGGATCGAAAGGGAGCCAGCCGGTAAGTATAGTTAAACCCAAGCCGGCAACCACACCAAAACTTGTCCACGAATCAGTAAGAACATGTTTCCCGTTTGCAATTAAAATTATTGAATCTGATTTTTTCCCTTTCCAGACAAGATATAATCCTAAAAAAAGATTAATTACAGATGCCCCGATTGTAAAATAGGTCCCCTGGTCAAGATTTGTTAATTCTATTCCAAATATTAGTCTTTTTACAGATACAAAGATTATATAAGCAGCAGCCAATACAATAAGGCCACCTTCAACACCTGCGGAAAAATAACTTATCTTATCATGTCCGTAAGGGTGGTTAATATCAGGTGGTTTTAGGCTTAACCACAAACTGAAAACAGCAAATCCAACCCCAACAATATGTACAATTGACTCTACAGCATCAGAAAGGATTGCGGTTGAACCGGTGATACTGTAAGCATACCATTTGATTAAAAGCATTACTATGCCTGCCGCAAATGAAAGTCGTATAGCAAATAATTTCCCTGTATGGTCAGTCATATTCATTAATTTTTTTATAATGGTTATTAAGATACTTTAAAAAAAATCTTCATTGTATAACTACCTCACTTATTTCTGATTTCTTAGAACATAACTATTTGCTGAACAGTTATAATTTGTGCTAAAGTCGTTATAAAAAAATAAATGAGGTCAGTAAAGATTTTTTCATATAAATGACCTGCAATTGGTGAACGGAAAAGTGACTGAGAGTCGCGTTAACAATATTTATACCGCTAAGACTTATTTGGAGTGAAGAAAAGTTTTTTAATTGAAGATGTTTTTATAGATATGAATTAAAACAATAATTATAAATTTTACTTTTTTGGTTGACCGCTGAAACGGTTGAAATCTAAATTATTTTGTTATCACCGGGATTAGTCCCGATGTTACTTTAAAAAACCATCTTATTAAACTGTTTCAACAGTTTTAGGAATTATGGGATTTAAAAAAAGGAATTGTCGGTAATGAGATTCAATCTTCAATATTGAGAGATGATTGATAATAAGCAGTAGTT
>CAZECH010000118.1:0-8273 GCA_964510675.1 uncultured Ignavibacteriaceae bacterium | reverse complement strand
TGTTAATTGTAGGAATTTACTCGGCATTATCAGTAAATAAAGGAAAGATTTACTGGAAAGGGAGAAAATTATAACGTCCAAACGAATACTTCTGTTTATTTATTTAATTTATGCTGTGGGAATTGCCGGGCATCTATATCACCCTCTCCAGCCAATAATGAAAACCTTAACACCATTTGTGCTGTTGTTAACCGGCGGGACTATTTTGTTCTATATAAGAGTTGATAAGAAATTTAATTTATATTTATGGTGCGGTGTTACTTATTTAAGTACTTTTATTATTGAAGTGGTTGGTGTGAAAACCGGTTTTATTTTTGGTAATTATTCTTATGGAAACGTTCTTGGCTTTTCTTTATTTGATGTACCATTAATTATCGGGTTTAACTGGCTATTGATTATTATGGCTGCAATTAATATTGCCCAATCTGCAGAAGAAAATATTTTCCTTGTTGCATTACTTGCTGCAACTCTTGCTGTTGTATTTGATTTAATCCTCGAACCCGTTGCAATTAAATTAAATTACTGGCACTGGGAAGAAAATCTAATTCCATTAAAGAACTATTATTCATGGTTTTTTATAACGTTTTGTTTGTCGATACTTGCTTCAATAATGAAAATCACATTTACCTCTATTTTTCTTGAACATTACTATATTGTTCAATTCACATTTTTTATTTTATTGTTAGTTTTAATTTAGGATTAAGCTCATATGGGAATAGTAATAGCATTAGTAATTATTTTTCTATGGTTTACACATCTCGTTTACAGTTTATCATTTGCTGAAGTAATGTTTACTTCACCGGTTTTTTATGTACACATTTTAATTCAGACATATCTATTTACCGGTCTCTTTATAACGGCACATGACGCCATGCACAGAAATTTATCAGGTAATAAAAAAGTTAATAATTTTTTTGGGGTGCTGACATCTTTTCTTTATGCAGGATTATCCTATACAAAGCTTTTAAGAAATCATTTCTTGCATCACAAAAATCCTGCTTTTGAAAATGATCCTGACTTTTATACCGGCTCGCAAAACTTTTTTATCTGGTGGGGAATTTTTTTATTAAGATATATTTCTTTAGTTCAGATTATTACTATGGCAGTTTTTTTCAACCTTTTAAAACTTATTTTTAATGAATCTTCTATAATCTGGTTCTGGGTTGTTCCTGCCCTTCTTTCTACATTTCAATTATTTTTCTTCGGCACATACCAACCACATAAGCGTCCGCATGATTATTTAATGAAGCCTCATAATGCTAGGACTCAAAAAGCAAATCATATATGGGCTATGATATCATGTTACTTTTTCGGATATCATTTTGAACACCATGAATCGCCGGGAGTTCCCTGGTGGCAGTTATATAAACTCAAAAAAACTTAATGTCAGCTTAATGTTGTTATTTCTTCGAGAGTTTTAACGAGATCATTTCTTGAGAAAGGTTTAACAATAAATTTATCAACGCCAGCTTCATAAAATTCCTTAATTTTATCTTCCATAAATTCGCTTGATATTACGATTAATGGACGCTTAAAGGCATCATTCTTTTTAAGGTCGCGGCATATTAATAAACTTTGTGCCCAATGATTATGGTTGACATCGAAAATTATTACTCCGTGGTCTTCACTATCTATCAAATCAATTTTAAAATCACGAAAGTTGTGAGCATCAATTTCATACTTGTTTTTAAGGAATGCTTTTAACAAATCATAAGATTCACTTGAATCATCAAGCATTAAAATTCTCTTAAGGTTTTTCTGTTGTTTCCTGGCACCAAGTTGAGCGCGCAAGTTTTGAGAAAGTGGCAGTGTAAAAGAAAAAGTTGAGCCCACACCTTTAATACTGTCTACAAGAAGAGAACCTCCCATTTTTTCAATATATCTTTTTGTAAGTGCAAGTCCCAACCCATTCCCTTCATAATGCCTTCCGATATTTAAATCTTCCTGGCTGAAAGGCTGGAAAAGGTGATCAAGATACTTAGATGAAATCCCAACGCCCGAATCTTTTATTTTACAAATTACCAGTTCCTTCTCCTGTAAAATTTTTAATTCAACTTCTATAAATCCCTGCTTGGTAAACTTAATTGCATTGCTAAAAATATTATTTATAGCATTATCAAGACACTGGTAATCAACATCAACGTAAACAGGTTTATCCGTCAGCAGGTTCCTAACTTCAAGCTTCTTTTCTATAGCAAGTTTTTGCATGGTATTAATAGCTTTTTTTAGTATCGCATTAAGATCATGTGCTTCAATGTTAAGCTTGTAATTCCCTGCATCAAGCTGTGCAAACTCAAGCATCTGAGTAATACCTTTGAACAATCTTTCGCTTCCGTTGTATAAATTATCTAAGTATACTGTGTCTTCAGGAGTGATTTTATCTTTAAGATTATCTTTAATAATAGATGCATACCCAAGTATAATGTTCAATGGTGTTCGTAATTCATGCGAAAGAACATTAAGGAAAGTATTTTTTAGTCTTTCAGCTTCTTTATATCCATCACGGGCTTTTTTAACTTCTTCTTCTGCAAGCAGCATTTCAGTTTGATCTACATGAAAAAGCACAACTAAATTTTCATCATCTATCGTGAGGTAAAAAATATCTGTTCTGAATAAAGGGACAATAATTCCTTTATTTCTTAAGAGAGAATCTGAGTAATTATTAACAACAAGGTAATTTTTATTTTCAAATACCTGTTTAATTGAATTTTGAACACCGCTTCTTTTTAAATCAGCATCTTCAAAAACAGAATATTCCTTCAGCTCGCTCAGTTCATACCCCCATTGAAAAGTAAAAGCCGGGTTTACATAAACTATTTCACCTTTGCTATCAATTACCTGAGTGGGAAATTGAACAAAATCATAAAACGATTTGAAGTATCTTTTAATTAAATCCTGCATATTATGAAGCTACAGATAAAGAAAACTGAATACATGCACCATGTGGTTTATCAACAATTCTAATTTCACCGTTGTGCTGGTCAATAATACTTTTACAGAGAAACAAACCATAACTTCCGGATTTGATAGACAAAAGATCAGAGAATGAATTGACTTTATCAACTGGGAATCCAGTACCATTGTCTTCAATTTCTACAAAAATCCTGTTATTGTCCGAGAATGTTCTTATAGTTACCGTAGCATCTTTCTTTGCTTCAGCCGAGTTAGTAAAAAGATGAACAAGAAGATGCTGAATCTGTTCCGAATCATAATCACATAAAGGTAGTTTCTTAAGATCAGTTTTAAATTTAATTGAATGGAACTTCTTCATAGGAGAAATATATTTAATAACAGAATGAATAGTCCTATTAAGGTCACCACTGTCTTTATTGAGATTCATTACAGAAGTTTCCATCAAAACCTGTGCATACTTTTGAATACTTCTTATACTGTCGGAAGCTACTTTAGATTTTAATTTCAGTCTGTCAAAAAGGATAGTATCGTGATCCAAAATTTTTGATTCAAATTCTTTTTGTACTTTTTCAATTGTTCTCATAAGACTTTCGGTTTCGAGAAGGGCAATATGAACAAGGCCCTGCAAAGATTGCCCGATCTCGGCATCAATACTCGATTTAAGCACTTTACGTTCCGCCCTTATAAGCTGTGTGTTCGCTTCCTGTAAAGCATTGTAAGCACTTATCTGTCCATGATACAACTGTGCATTTCGGATTGCTATTGCTGCCTGCCCAGCAAGTATTTCAAAAGTATCGGTTATTTCACGTACGTTTATTTTATGAAGGTGTTTACTATCAACATAAATAACACCTATTTTTTTATCATCGGTGATAAGTGGTGAACATAAAATTGTCTGGAGCTCCAGTCTTAGAATACTTTTACTTGGATCATAATTTGTATCGCTTTGTGCCCCTTCAATAAATCTTGAATGTCCTTCTTCAAAAACATTTTCAACAACAGTTGTACTTACATTAAAAAGACTTTCAGGAAGAGGATTTTCTCCTGCATCAAGACCGAGCTTATATTCAAGCTTTCCATGTTGATTTTTTAATACAATAAATCCCCTATCTGAATTTGTAAGTGTTATTGCATTCTTTAAAACAAGTTCCAGTACGTCATCAAGAATAAGAGTTCTGTTTACACTCTTGACTATATCAAGAATGAGCTCGAGATTTTTTACCTTGTCAAAGGATTCCTGTGTCTCCGATGCTGAATTAGTCAGACCTTCATCAACACTTTTTTTTAACTCTGAAAATTTCATCATTTTTATTATTTAATATGAGGAAAATACTAAGTAAACTTACAGATTTTTAACAAAATATATTCCAGAGAAAATAGCCTCAAAATTTCATTTTTAGGATGCAAAAATATAATTAAAGTAGAATTTCCCGATCTTCTAAGGAAATGTAAACTTTAATTTCTTAATAATTTGAATGAAACAAACCATTCCCAATCTTCACCACCTTCAAACCAGGCTTTTGCAACTCCTCCAGAGAGAGTGGATTCGAGATTAAACCAGTGTTTGAAAATTAAATTTAATTGTGCACCAGCATCAATCCATTTTTCTCCTAGTGGGGATTTTGTATACATAGCCTGTGAATAAATTGCAAGATCAATGTGATTAAGAAAATGTTGCCCGATTGAAGCATTTCCAAATCTTAATGGAGGAAGATTATTTTCTACCATAACTTTTACAAATTTCTCTGTATCAAGACTATAGATTGGAATACCGGGAAACCTGAAAATTTTTCTATACTGCTTTACATCAACATTCTCCAAAGTCCTGTTACCAAAACCACCAAAAAAGAATCTTCCCTGGAAGAGATGGTCATTTACATTATGATAACCACTTGCAAGTTTAAAGTGAAAAACATTGTGATCAAAAAAGAAAGTTGTAAAATGATCCCACTCCGCAAAAATCTGTCCGGCATTTTCAACTTCATTCTGAAATTTTGTACTAAAGAGCAACAGTGTAATATTAAATTCATTACCGTATTCAAAATCGGAGCTTCCAATTGTTCGCCTCAAATCTCTTGAATTAAAAATTGTTTGAGCAATCAAAAAATCAGGTTCAGAAACTCTGACCAGGTTATCATTTAGAAATTCTTGGTCTGTGTAGTAAGCAATTTCAGACTGCTGTTTTATTTTTAATGGATTATCATAAATCCAATAGTAGGTATTTCCTAATCGGTATTTCGTTCCAATCATTCCACGTTTTCGTTCATTAAAAAGATCATAAAAATCCGGTGCATTATGATCAATACCGATTTCAAATTGCTTTTTATATTCATACCTTCCTTTAAAATGCCATTTGGGTCCTAAAGGATTTTCATTGAATGGTGAATAACCCATTTCGATTGTTATATCATGATTTAACAAAGGATCAGAAATATGTGTATATATCCCTAACATTTTCTGTTTCTGAAATCCGCTAATGACAGGAATAAATGTTTGGATTTTAAGATTTACAAATCCATTATATTCCACCTCTTCATTTCTGCTTTTAAACGAACTTGTGTCTGTGGATGATGAAACATACCAGTTATATACTTCAGAATTTTTCTTTATCACTTCCTGTCCAAGGTATTGAATTGCCGGTAATCCTCCTGCTGGTTTATCCTCAATTATTACGGGGATTAATCCATCGGAAGTAAACTCAAAAACAAATAATGAATCAGTCCCGATTTGTATTGGTTTAAATAAGCCACTCAATGTATGGCTTAATGCAATAACATTTTTTTTTTCTAAGAGAGCATCCTCAAGGGAAATCTTAAAAATATTTGAAACACCATTTGCATAAGAATTCCAGAATAAATATTTGCCGTCCAGGCTCCATGAAGGATTTTCAGGTGATCCGCTTGAAGTAATATAACTAAATTGGAATATTGAACCTGCCCTCAGACTATCACAATTTATAAGTATAACAGATTGTTCTCCACTAGTTCTTAGAAAAGTAGCAGCAAGATATTTTCCGGATGGGCTTACTGCCAATTGTTGTATTTCATCTCCAACAAAAAATTCTTTTACCTGCTCTAAAGTATTGTAAGGATATGGTGAATAAATTATAGCAGCTTTACCACCTGAATGCTTTATTCCCCATAATTCATGTGTCTTAGGAGAAACAGTAAGATGCCCAATTCTTGAATCCTCAAAAAGAATTTTTGTTTCATCAGTTTCTGTATCCAGAGCCCAAACATCCCTGTAGAGCTGATTGTTATTGGTAGTAAAGAATAAAAGTCCTGTTTCATAATCAAAAGCTGTCGAAGCAACCTGATATTGGCTGGGCGTTGGTAAGGTATGTATATCTGTAAATAACTTAGAACGAAGATCAAATTTTTGAATAGAAGATAAATTGCCAGGGCGGTGGTAACCGAATATCACAGATTCAGATACAGGATCAAAATGAGGTTGAGTTACAAAACCAAAAGATTCATTACTAATTCTTTTTACAAATGTAGGTTTAGAAGAATTTAGTTTTTCAATATTACTTTTCTGAAACTGTTTTTCAAACTCAATAAATTCATCCCAGGCATCATCAAAATCGGTATTAAAAATATCCTCAAATTTATTTTTAAAACTGATATAAAAACCACCTGAAGAGACTTTAAACCAATTAAGAAGTTTTTTTGAATCATATTTAATTGCCAGGTAAGCAGCAAACCTAGCTCCATACAAATAAAAAAGAGTTTCGATTAAAAAGGAACTATGAGTTGTCTTTGCATCGAGCTTTACATCTGATGGAAATTCTTTTCCATCAAGCACTAGAGTTCTGAAATACATTTCATCAAAGTTCCCAAGAATTCTGCCAAAGCCTCCGCTCATCCATGTTTCAAGAAAAACAGCAATAGCCTCCTGGTGCCATCTTGGGGTATAACGGCTGTAGTTCGTAAGAACGCTGTAAAAAACTGTAATTGGCTGCACTTGTTCCGGTATTACTTTCTGGAAAATTTTTCTCATGAAATTCTCAATACCTATAGCCTGATCATTAACCACTATATGAACAAGCTCATGACTTATTAACCATTGTAATCTTTCATTATAAGGAATATTTTCATAACCGGGTTCTAATGGTTCTATTTCCAATCTTATATAGTTTTGTGGAATTGTAGTTGTAGCTCCAAAACCATAGTCACTAGCATCATATGTATTTATAATAATTTTTTCTGATGGGATATAATCAAAAATATTTGACAATACTTTTAAAGAATTTTCTGCAGATTGTAGAATATGAGGAATTAACGATGAGTGTGATTCCCGGTACATTACTTTAAAGTTCTCACTTTCAACTATGAACCAGTCAGAGGTTTCCGATTCAACATTAATTCTAACCATTAAGTCGTTAGTTCCCGGAATTTCAATAATATCACTAAAGTTATATTCAAAATTATTCTTAAAAGTTACTTCAAGATTATTGTTAACAATTTTATATTTGACATCACTCACTAGGTCGGTTTCTACTTCTATGAGAGAATCTGAAACTAATATTGCCTCATTGAGTATTATTTTGAATTCATTATTGCCATAGTAACTTCTGTAAGAATTGATTCTCTGATTCACAATAATTTTTACAACTAGTCCATCGCTTTTTTCATAAATAAGAATCTTTGAAATCTCAGTTTTCTGATGAGATTTAGAATTCTTTTCGGAAATATCTTTTTCCTCGAAATCTTTTTCTGAAATTATTAAGTTTAAAGAGCTGTCTATATAAATTTCCTTCCCAAAAGCTGCGCTTATTGCTTCAATTGAGTAATTGAGAGGTAAATAAATATCATCGTCAAAAAAAATTATTGATACCGGGAGTTGATAGGTCTTTGAGAAGTTTTCTTTTTTAATAATTATGTATGGCTGTCCGGAAGTAACAAATATTTTTGCTTTTTCAAACTCTGCATTCAAAATATATTTGTTTTCTAACTGGTAAGGAATTGATAATTTTCTAACGAAATCATTAAAGGAAAAATAGTAGTTCTCATGAAATTTTTTTAATGTTACCTGAAATGAAGAGCCTTTATAATTAACACTCAATTCTGTTTGCTGACAATAAGTACAATATTGGATTAAGAAAATCAGAATGGAAACAATAAGGACTTTCATTTAGGGAGTAATATCGTTAATAATAAAAAACTATACATTGAAAGATAACCATTTGATGATAATCAGAAAATCAAAAAAAAAGCCTTCAATTTTCATTGAAGGCTTAAATTATCTTTTTATAAACAGATAATTAATCCAACTGTGTCAATTTCCTATCCCCAGCACTTTCTACCTGGAATATCCATAACGGCTTCCTAACTCATCCAACTGTGAATTGGATCTGGAAT
>CAZECH010000117.1:0-8287 GCA_964510675.1 uncultured Ignavibacteriaceae bacterium | reverse complement strand
ATCGAAATAACGGCGGGAGCAGAAAAATAGTTACAACAATATTTGGAGCCGAATAATTCCATTCAATCATTCAGCCATTCAATCATCCCTTCTTTAAAGATTGAATGGTTGAATGATAAAACAATTTTAATAATAAAATCTAATTCCAATCCTTGCCATCATTCCACTCATATCAAATTCTCTTTCAAAAGTTCTTTTAATTCCATTTTGATCTTGTATTTCGTATTCCCAGCTTGGCATTGAAGAATGATAAGTTAATTCTCCAAATATTTCTGATCTTCTGCCAAGATTAAAAGACAACCCTAAACCAAGCCTCCAGTTAAAATCAAATGCACCTTGTAATTCGCTTTCATCTATATCCTGGAAATTCCTGTAATGAATTATTAAAACTTCCGCTCCAATTCCGCCATTAATTAATAAATTTACAAAGTGAGAAACTGGAAACTTTGCAATGGCAGTTAGCATAACCGGAAAGTCGTGAAGGTTTGTTTTAGCTCTGAGTTCATTCACAGATCCACCTGCAATACCATAAAACTCATTAAATTGTGCAACAAGTTTTTTATCAACATAACTTTTATGAAACCAATCTATACTCCAGCCAATGTTAAGACCATAGTCAATATATTTTCCTCCCTCGTAGCCAATAATAAATCCTCCTTCAGATGCAGATGGATTGAAGTGTCCTAATTTTATTGCGGATGAACCCCATTGAGAATAACTTTGTGAAGATAATATTAAAATCAGGAATAATAATTTACTTTTCATTATAAACTCAGTTTGTTAGACATTATGAAAAAACAAACGGAGTGCCGTTAAAAAACAAGCAAAATATTATTTATTTGAATTTATCCTGTTTATAAAAGAATACAAAAAATGAAAGTTAGTAGACAGATGAGAAGTTACTTATTCATAACCCCATTTCTTTTTGTTAGCTGCAACTTCTTCAGGATTTGGCATTGGTTTGTCCGGTCTTGTAGGAACTACCCGTGGCTGCCCGACAATTCTTGCGTTCAGTTCAATATCATTTTTAAAAACATCAGGGACTAAATCATTTTCAAAAATTGCCTCCCAAGGACACTCTGGTACACAAGCATTACAATCTATACATTCATCAGGATCAATTAATAACATGTTTTTAGGAATAGTCGGATCATCACCAGTATATTCATAAATGCAATCGACAGGGCAAACCTGTGTACAAGCAATATCTTTACAATCCAAACACAGTTTTGTAATTGTGTAAGCCATGTTACTCCTTTATATTTTATGGATGAGTATGAAGAACTTAAGTTAATCTTTGAAATTAAAATAGTGTATTCTTAGCAAAAGATAAATACTGTAATTAACAATTATCTCATATATTTAGTCATATTATTCATAACCCTTATTATAATCGTATTATTCGATTTGAAAAGCAATTAAGATTAGGATTACAATTACTAATGGCAATTAAAAAAAATGAAAAAGAAAAAAGTAATATTTGTTTGTCTTGGGAATATTTGCCGGTCTCCAGCCGCAGAAGCAGTTTTAAAAAAACTTATAAAGAATGAAAATCTTGAAGATAAAATTGAAGTCGATTCTTCAGGAACAATTGATTATCACGAAGGGGCACCTGCCGAATCACGAATGCAGAAACATTCTGCAAAGAGAGGTTATACGTTAGATCATTTAGCAAGAAAGTTTAATCCCGGAAAAGATTTTATTGAAGCTGATTATATAATTACTATGGATAATGAGAATTACAATGATATCATTCACTTAGATGTTAGTAAAAAATTCATAAGTAAAATTTATAAGATGTCTCAGTTTTCAGGTAAAATAAAATTTGTAGAGGTGCCTGACCCATACTATTTAGGATCCGAAGGATTTGAACATGTTTTGGATTTACTTGAAGATTCCTGCAAAGTTTTTTTAGAGAAAATAAAAAATGATATTAAATCAGGAAATTAGAAATACAATTGAAGAGAAAGCCGGAATAAGAATTAAAACTTATTCAGCTTTATCAGGAGGCTGTATTAGTAATGCTTATAAGATTGTTGATGAATCCGGGAAAAATTATTTTCTAAAAGTTAATTCACATCCAAAAGATCTTTTTATAAAAGAAGCTAATGGTTTAAGTGAATTAAAAAAAGCTAATGCAATCAGAGTTCCTGAAGTTATAGTTTGTAATGAAGAATTTTTATTAACAGAATTTATTGATCAAAGAAATCGTTCTAAAATTTTTTTTGAGGATTTTGGAAGAAGATTTGGTGAGCTGCATAAGTATAAAGAAGATAAATTCGGGTTTTATGAAGATAATTATATTGGCTCAAATCCACAGATTAATATTGCAAGCTCAAACGAAGATAATAATTGGGCTGAGTTCTATTTTAACAACAGAATTCTCTATCAATATAAGCTTGCTGAAAATAATGGTTATGCAACAACAGAATTAAAGAATGGGATTTTCCAATTAGAAAAAAAAATAGAAGGAATTATAGGAGATTCAGTTGAACCCCCTTCCCTTTTGCATGGTGATCTTTGGGGAGGGAATTACATTATTGATGAAAATGGTTTTGTCTGTTTGATTGATCCGGCAGTATATTATGGACATAGGGAAGCTGATCTTGCAATGACAAAATTGTTTGGTGGATTTAGCAATGAGTTTTATTATTCTTATAATGAATGTTTTCCTTTAAAAGATGACTATGAATACAGGGAAAATATTTATAAACTTTATCATGTTTTAAATCATCTTAATCTATTTGGCAATTCATATTACTCTCATACTATTTCATTAGTCAATTTTTATTTGAGATAGGACTACTTCTAATCCCCCATTTAATTTATAATTTTGGTAACATTAACTAATTTAATAAGGTAATATGAAGATTTATCTAAAATAATTTAAGTAAACTCTTGACTTATCATTTTTTCTACCATATATTAGCCCCCAATTCTTATTTATTAAGGTTAATCTAATAATAAAACTAAACAATTCAATAATTCCTTGAGTTTATTATTACTAACATATTATTCAATAAAAATATCAGGAGAAAAAAATGGAAAGTCTTAAGGTACTTCAAATCTCAAGTAGTGGTTTTAATATTGTTAAAAACTGCTATTAAAATCCAATAACGATGAAAAATTTAATTAGTAAAAATCTTTCACTAACACTTTTAACCACTAACTAACAGAGGTTATCTAAAATGGAAAATAAAGTAATAGTTGATACTCTTTGGGTTCTGTTCACAGCTATGCTTGTATTCTTTATGAACCTTGGATTTGGAATGGTCGAATCCGGTTTTGCACGTAGTAAAAATGCTGTGAATATTCTATCCAAAAATTTTATTGTCTTTGCCATATCTTCACTTGCGTTCTGGGTAATTGGGTGGGGATTAATGTTTGGCGATGGAAATAGTTTCCTAGGGTTAAATGGATTATTTGGAGTAAACGGAGCCGATAACAGCCCTGAAACCGGAGATGCTTATTCCGGTGTTTATTCTTCAATTAGCTGGGCAACCGTTCCACTTCTTGCAAAGTTTTTCTTCCAACTTGTTTTCGCAGGAACTGCCGCAACAATTGTTTCGGGAGCTGTTGCAGAGAGAATTAAATATATATCCTTTATTATTTTCTCTTTTATTCTTGTTGGATTTTTATATCCTGTAACCGGACATTGGATATGGGGAGGCGGCTGGCTAGCAAGTCTTGGATTCTGGGATTTTGCAGGTTCAACTGTTGTTCACTCTGTTGGCGGATGGGCGGCACTTGCAGGTGTTATTATTCTTGGCCCTCGAATAGGAAAATACAGGGATGGGAAAATTTTTCCGATTCCAGGGCACAACATGACGTCTGCTACTTTAGGAGCTTTAGTACTATGGTTAGGATGGTTTGGATTTAACCCTGGTAGTACAATGGCTGCTGACCCGACAAGCATTGCAAGAATTTGTATTACAACTAATAGTGCTGCAATTGCTGGTATATTAAGTTCAACAGCGGTTGCCTGGATAGTTTTGGGCAAACCTGATTTAAGTATGACAATCAATGGTTGTCTTGCAGGTTTAGTCGCCATAACTGCTCCTTGTGCTTTTGTAAGTGTAGAAAGCTCTTTGATTATTGGCGCAATTGCCGGAGCAATTGTTGTCTTTGCCGTTATTGGTTTTGATAAAATTAAAATTGATGATCCGGTTGGTGCTTTGTCTGTGCATTTGGTAAATGGAATATTTGGAACATTAGCATTAGGATTATTTGCTCAGGATGTTTTTGCTCCGGGAACAACCGGAGATGGACTCTTCTTTGGTGGTGGATTCACTCTTCTTACCAATCAAACAATAGGAATTGCAGCAGTTGGTGCTTTCACTTTTATTGTTTCAATTATTGTTTGGTTCTTAATTAAGAAAACATTAGGTGTACGTGTTTCTGAAGCTGAAGAAGTTGAAGGACTTGATATAGGTGAACATGGAATGGAAGCTTATCCTGATTTTGAAAAAGTATCTTAATCAAATAAAACTATAAAGGAGTTTAAAAATGAAAATATTCTATCAATCTTTTCTAACTCTAATTTTTGTCTTCATATTTAAAACTACTATTCCTGCACAAGAATTATCAATTGGTGCAGATGTAGTTAGCAGATATATTTGGCGTGGTTTTGATCTGGGTGGAACTTCTCCAAGTATTCAACCTAACGCAAAATTTTTAGCAGGAGGATTTACATTAGGTTTCTGGGGAGCTTATGCTGTAGCAAATCCTAATGCACTAGAAGAAATAGATTTTTATGGAAGCTATGCGTTTGCTTTAAATAATGCTGGTAGTTTCAGTTTAGGATTTACAGATTATATGAATCCTAACAGTGGAACCAAAATCGGTAATATACATAACCATAACGATGAAGAAGGTCCGGGGGCACACTTCATTGAGGCTAATGTTGGTTATTACGGACCGGAAAACGTTCCTATATATGTATTGTTTAATATCTTCTTTTACAACGTTGCAGAAAATCCTATTTATTTTGAAGTTGGATATTCTACTTCGGTTCAGGATATTGGATTTAGTGCTTTTATAGGTGGTACACCCGGTGAAGAAAATGCCTACTATGGTACTGAAGACTTTAATATTATTAATGCAGGATTTAAAGTCACAAAATCAATTGTATTTACAGATAGTTTCAGTTTGCCGATATTTGGTTCTGTAATACTTAATCCGGAGTCAGAAACTTTGTTTTACGTATTCGGGTTAAGTCTTTAGTACTTAAATTCTTATTAAAAAAAATTAAAAGAAAAAAATTAATAGAGGTTATTAATGGAAAAAATTGAAGCTATCATAAGGCCTCATAAACTTGATGAGGTTCAGGACGCACTTAATGAAGCTGGATTCCCCGGTTTAACTGTCACGGAAGTTAGAGGTTATGGTAGACAAAAAGGCCACAAGGAAATCTACCGTGGGACTGAGTACAATATAAATTTTGTCCCCAAGATTAAAATTGAATTGGTTTGCACTGATGACCAGGTTGAAAAAGCTGTGGATATTATTGTTAAAACATCTAAGACAGACCAGGTTGGGGATGGTAAAATATTTATTTATAATCTTAAAGATGTTATTAGGATAAGAACAGGTGAATCCGGTGATCATGCAATATAAAAAGAGCTTAACCGAAAGGGATAACTTCATCAAAGTTTAAAGCAGGTTCTCGGATTGCCTGTTTTAAAAACCCTGACGGACTCCACGGGCGGTCACCAAAGGCCGCCTACGATTTTAATTTCTTCTAAGATTTACGCCTCCAGTTAATAATCCAACACTCTTCTTCAAAAGGAGAGTGTCGGATTATTCAATTGCAGTTAATTTTATATTTTTACAGTAAAGATAACTGAGAGGCTGAAATGAAAAAATTAACCCGGTACTTTTTTGAAGGACTTATCGTCATACTTCCATCCGCAGCAACAATTTATTTTGTTTACTTAATTTTTATAAAGATCGACAACTTGTTTGAATTTAAAATTCCGGGGATCGGCTTCCTGATAACTTTAGGTTTAATACTTTTTGTTGGTTTTGTTGCATCAAACATTTTTACCAAAGGTTTAGCAACCATCTTTCACAATTTCTTCAACAGGCTGCCTCTAATTAAACTTCTCTATAATTCTATAAGAGATTTGGTAGAGGCTTTTGTAGGTGATAAAAAGAGATTTAACAAACCTGTGTTGGTAAAAACATCTGAAGGAAGTGATATCGAACTCCTGGGTTTTATTACTGAAGAAAATCTTGAATTGCTCGGTGAAAAAAATAAAGTTGCTGTCTATATTCCCCAAGCATATAACTTTGCAGGGAATTTAATTATTGTATCTGCCTCAAATGTAAAATTAATTAATGCAAGTGTTGAAGAAATAATGACATTTATAGTTACAGGTGGATTGAGTAGAAGTGGTAAATGAAAAACTGATATTCCTGATGAAAAATATTAATCCGTTTTTATTTGAACAGGAATATTTCCTTTTAGTGTTTTATATTCACACCTGAAAAAAATTAAAACATAACAGGAGAAAATGAAAGTTTTAAAATTTGGAGGAACATCCGTAGGCTCTGCTGAAAGAATGAAGGCAGTTGTAAATCTTATTGTAAATAATGATCCAAAGATTGTTGTTCTTTCAGCAATGTCCGGGACAACAAATGTTCTTGTGGGAATATCAAATTCACTATATAAAAATAAACCTGAGCAGGCCGTCGAAATTATAAGTTCACTTGAAGAAAAATATTTAAAAGTTGCTGATGAACTTTATTCAAAGAAGGAATTTAAAGATAAAAGCAAAGAATTTATTTCATCTCACTTTAACTTTATAAAATCTTTCTCAAGTGATGATTATTCAGGAATTGAAGAAAAGAAAATATTAGCTGAAGGCGAATTAATTTCTACCGGGTTATTTCAACTTTATCTTACAGAACAAAAAATTGATTCAGTTCTCCTCCCTGCCCTGAATTTTATGAGAGTTGATACTAACCATGAACCGGACAATTATTACATTAAAGAAAATCTTTTAAGGGAACTACAATCCTATCCGGATAAAAAATTATTCATTACACAGGGATATATTTGCAAAAACCTTTATGGGGAAATTGATAATCTTAAAAGAGGCGGCAGCGATTATACAGCATCTTTAATAGGAGTTGCATTAAATTCTGAAGAAGTCCAGATTTGGACAGACATAAGCGGGTTTCATAATAATGACCCGAGATATGTTGAAAATACTTATTCAATTCCTCAACTATCATTTGATGAAGCTGCAGAACTCGCTTACTTTGGAGCAAAGATATTACATCCATCCACAGTTCTTCCCGCAAAGATTTCAAATGTTCCCGTAAGATTGAAAAATACAATGAAACCTCAAGATGAAGGAACACTGATTACAGATAAGCCAACCGGAGAAGGAATTAAAGCCATCGCTGCAAAGGATGGAATTACTGCAATCAAGATAAAATCGGGAAGAATGCTTTTAGCTTACGGCTTTTTAACAAAAGTATTCCAGGTATTTGAACATTATGAAACCCCAATTGATATGATAACAACTTCTGAAGTAGCCGTTTCAGTAACAATTGATGATGCATCCAGGTTGAAGAAAATTGTTGATGAGCTTAAAAACATCGGTGAAGTTGAAGTAAACAAAAATATGTCTATCGTGTGCATGGTGGGACATAATATAATGAACCAGAAAGGTTATATAAATAAAGTATTTGAAGCATTGAATTACTTTCCTCTGAGGATGATCTCTTATGGAGGTAGCCTTCATAACATTTCAATTTTAATTCCTACTGAAGACAAGCGAGCTGTTTTAGAAGCTCTTCACAAAAGCTTGTTTTAAGATGAACATTACCTCATTGTTCCTTATATTTTAGTTAATGACTAAAAAATATTTATCCAATCTTTTTAAAACTTTCCAAAAAGGTGATGCGAGAGAAGAATCTTACTACAAGCATCTTGCAGATTTTATTTTAGATTTTTCTAGATCCAAAAGAAACAAGACAATTGATATTACAATCCTTCCCAAAAAGACTGAAGCTGGAAATCCTGATTTTAGAATTTGGGATGGTAAACAGAAAATCACTGGTTATATTGAAGCTAAGGATTTAGGTGTTGATTTAGATAGAATTGAAGACTCTGAACAACTCAACAGATATTTATCAACTTTTCCAAATGTTATTCTTACAAACTATACAGAGTTCCGGTTATACAGAAACGGTGAGCAGATTAATAAAATATCCATCGCCAGACCATTCGTAATTAAAAAACTTTCTACTGTTCCGCCTCTTGAGAATGAAGATA
>CAZECH010000116.1:0-8362 GCA_964510675.1 uncultured Ignavibacteriaceae bacterium | reverse complement strand
AATATCTTCATAAGCATCAACAATAATTTCTGTAGATTTTTATGCACTAATTTTCTTACAGATTTTGGAAAAGACAGAACAGAAGCTCCCGCTCCGGTTTTAAGTACTGATTTTGAAGTTAGTACTGCTGCACCCGGCATTTTACCAGAACCAGCTATCGTTAAAACTTTCCCGGCAGAATATTTATGAATATTTTTTTTCTTCTCAGGTAAACTCCTGTAAACATCTTCCGGTTCAATTATATATTCATTGCTGCTTAATTCATCGAAGAATTTATCACTTATTCCAATCTTTCCTTTAACAACTTCCCCGGAATAAAAAGCACCATCGGAAATGAATAACCCTCTTTTAAACTCTCCCAGAGTTATTGTTAAATCTGCTTTAAAAACATTTGAACCAAAACCTGTATCAGCATCAAGTCCTGTTGGAATATCTATTGCAACTTTAAATGCATCAAAACTATTCAACTTCTCAACAATACTTTTGTAAGGTTCACGTATATCTCCCTTTGCACCGCTTCCTAGCAAAGCATCCAATATGACATCGCAATCTTTTAACCAGTTAGTATCTTTTAATTCAGAAAATTTCCTTAAGGAAAGATTTTCAAATTGATTCTGATAACTTGATATGATTCTGAAGTTAGTTCTGGAATTTTCAGATAGTTCCTCTTCATTCCCAAGATATAATATTTTAACATTATAGCCATTATTTACGCAGTGCCTTGCAGTTGCGAAACCATCGCCGCCATTATTTCCTTTACCACAAACAAAGCCTATCTTTTTACTTTTATCATTATTTAAGATTCTTTCTTCGAGGTGATGATAAATTTCTAAAGAAGCATTCTCCATAAGAACAGATCCGGGGAAACCAAACTGCTTTATTGCTAAATCATCTACCTGTCTTATTTGTTCTGTAGAATATAGCGGGATCATTTATAATTTAAATTTTTGATGTTAAAATACTTCCACTATCATTAATAAAAAAGAGATATGTTATTAAAGATTTGTAAACATAATTTTTACAAAAACGCAGTAATGAGATTAATTATGTTCCCGGGGCCTAATCCCAAAGCAATTACAAATAAAACCGAAACAATAACTGCAAATAAACCCGCACTATTGACCTGAATAGATAATTCGTATTCAGGTTCTTTGAAATACATAAGTACGACAATCCGTAAATAGAAATAAACACTTATTACACTTGACACAACACCAACAACTGCAAGCCAGACCAAATCAGCTTTAATTGCAGCAATGAAGATATAATATTTACCAAAGAATCCTGCAAACGGAGGTATACCTGCAAGTGAAAACATAAAGATAGACAGCATTGCAGCCAGCATTGGATACTGGGATGCAAGTCCTGCATAAGATTTAATTGAAAGATTAGTTTCATTCTTTCCTTCAATCAAAGCTACAATACCAAAGGCACCAAGATTCATAAAAGTATAAGCCGCAAGATAAAAGATTATCCCGGCAACACCTTCATAATTTCCTGCTGCCAAACCAATTGTCATATAACCGGCATGCGATATTGAAGAATAAGCAAGCATTCTTTTAATATCATCCTGTGCAATAGCAACTATACTTCCATAAAGCATTGAGAGCACTGCAATAACTGCAAAATATGGTTCAAACGTGTTTACAACGTTATTGCTGAAAACAGCAGAGAAGGATACAATGATTGCACTGAATGCAGCAGTCTTTCCACCTGTTGAGAATAAAGCTGCCACAGTTGTACCTGAACCCTGGTAAACATCCGGGACCCACATATGAAACGGAAAGGCTGCGATCTTAAAGGAAAGACCAATCAAGAATAAAAGCATTCCCCCGACAAAAAGGATATTTTTTGCTAATTCCGGAAATTGTTTTGTTATAGAATCAAGAGAAGTTGTTTGTGCTGTACCATAAATAAGTGCGATCCCATAAACAATAAATCCGGTAGCAAAAGCTCCTAAGAGAAAATATTTTAATGATGCTTCATTTGCTGCTAATCTTTTCCTGTTTATACCTGCAAGAGTATAAAAGCAAACAGACATTAATTCCAATCCTAAGAATATCACGAAAAGATCTTTAGCTCCGGCCATCAGCATCATTCCAAGAACAGATGACTGAAGGAGTATATAAAATTCACCGTAATTAGCATCATATTTTTTCAAATAGTCTGCAGAGAGTATTGCAACTTTACCGGCACCAAATGTAAAAATGAAATAAAAAATATTAACATTACCACCGGTTGCAAGCATATTATTAAAAGCAGTTGAAACTGAGCTGACTTTTCCCAAAGCATAAAAACCGGAAATGAGGAATATAAGAACAGTAACCCAAGGTAGAATTATCTTACTTTTCTTATAATATATTTCAATGAGAAGCGAAATAAGAATTCCGGCGCCAACAACTATTAAAGGAAATATGTTAAAAAATTCCTGCATATAAATTTGACTTTATACTAAAAGCAATTTATTCAATAAATAAAATGTCTGCGTCTGTTTCTTCAATTCTCGCTATATGTTTTTCTTCAAGATAAACAGCAATCTTCCTGTGGTTTTTAAAATTAAAAATGTCATTACCTTTTTCAACAACAACAAGTTTAATTGATTCATACTCAGATAAAGAACTTTTCAAATCATCATAATCAAGGAAATATAAACTAGTAAAATCATCTTCTTCAATTACTGAAATACCTTTAGAGCTTGGTGAAAAGTCCGTAATGATTTCTTTTTCAATTACAACTTTAAGAAAATGAGCATGGAAAGGAACTATAAGCCTGTTTCCATAATACATTCCACCGATCTTATTTTTAATGATTTCATCCAGAGTTTTCATTTTCACCCTTTACCCAAAAAGAAAATATACCAAATGATAGTAAATATAGGTATTAAGATAATAATTGAATATCTAAAGATATAAGTGAAGAAGCTTGGCATATTAATGCCGGCTCTCTCACAAATTGATTTAACCATGAAGTTAGGTCCGTTTCCGATATAAGTAATAGCTCCAAAGAAAACTGCAGCAACAGAAATGGCCTGTAAATAAATTTCATCATGAATCACAAATTCCTGTACTTCACTTTTAATATTTATATCCAATCCATATTTGCCCATTGCAGCACTTAAAAAGTTTAAATAGGTTGGAGCATTATCCAGCAGACCAGAAAGTATTCCAGTTGCCCAATAAAAAATACCTGCATTCAATTCATCTCTAAGAACACTTGCTTCATGGGCGATTAACTGAAGCGCCGGAATCATAGTTGCAAAGATCCCTACAAAGAGATAAGCAACTTCTTTTATCGGTTCGAAATCAAATTCATTTGCTTTTAAAACATCTTTATCAGCAGTTTTGAATGATATATAAACTACAGAGAACATAATTATTTCTCTTATCCCGATAGGTAGTGGTGAAAGACTTGGTACAAATGAAAGAACAGCAGGATCAATAAAGACTGAGATAATAATTATTGCCAGGTAAACAAGATTTTTCAATCCTTTAAATTCTATTTTTCCTGAATAAGTTTGTTCGATATCAGTTTCTTTATTTTCTTTATTGAATGAATCAATTATAAAAAATACACCAAGGATAAGAACCATAGCTGGTATCCAGATGAACCAGACATTTTCAATCACCCAAAAGAATGGAACACCTCTAAGGAAACCTAGAAACAATGGTGGATCTCCGATTGGCGTTAAAGCTCCGCCAATATTGCTGACTATAAATATGAAAAAGATAATGTGATAGGGTTTTATCCTATCTCTATTAATTTTTATAAATGGTCTTATTAAAAGCATTGAAGCACCGGTTGTTCCAATTACATTTGATATTATAGCACCGAATGCAAGAAAGAGAACATTCAACAATGGAGTTGATTTCTTATCGACTTTAATAAGGATACCGCCGGAAGCAACAAACAGAGAACTTAATAAAGCAATGAAAGATAGATACTCTGCAAGTGTGTGCAGAAGCGTATAAGTATTTTTTAAAAAAATCAAGTAGTAAATAACTGTAACGACTCCCAGGCTGATAGCAATCTTAGGATAATGATGTTCCCAGAAATGCTTGTAAAATAATGGACCGGTTGCAATCATCAGAAGCAGAACAACAAAAGGAATAACCATTAATGTATCCGGAAGCTGATGCTCTGTTTGAGATTCTGAAATAATTGAGCCTGAATCAGCAGCCAATAAATAAAAATCAAATAGTAATACGAGTAACAGAATCATAAATGGAGAAAATCTTTTCATTACAACTATTTTATTGTTACGGTTAAAGAAGGAAGAACTTGTTCAATTACTTTTGCTGTGGATTTTTCAGATACATTAAGAAATGTACTTGGGTAAATCCCGATCCAGATAATAAAAATAAATATCGGAATCATTACAAGAATTTCTCTCGGGTTCATATCAGTTAAAGTGTTAAGCTTTTGATTTTTAACTTCACCAAACACAACTCTTTGGTACATCCACAGTAAATAAACTGCAGCAAAAATAACTCCCGAAGCTGCAAAAACTGTAAACCACCAGCTACCAAGAACAGGAGATTTAAAAGTTCCAAGCAGAATTAAAAATTCACCTACAAAACCATTTAATCCTGGCAATCCAATTGATGAAAGAGAAACAAACAAAAGCATAAAAGAATAAACAGGAACTATTTTTGCAATACCTCCATATTCACTTATCTCACGTGTATGGGTTCTTTCATAAAGAACACCTACCAAAAGGAATAAAGCTCCTGTTGAAAGCCCATGGTTTACCATCTGGATTACTGCACCTTGTATCGCTTCCTGTGTCATTGCAAAAATTCCAAGCACAACAAAACCGAGATGTGCAACTGATGAATATGCAACAAGCTTTTTCATATCTTTCTGAACCATGGCAACAAGAGAACCATATATAATCCCTATTATAGCAAGAACACAAATATACGGGGCAAATGTAATTGATGCTTGTGGAAATAATGGAAGGCAAAATCTAAGTAAACCATAAGTTCCCATCTTAAGTAAAACTCCTGCAAGAATAACACTTCCTGCGGTCGGAGCCTGAACATGTGCGTCTGGCAGCCAGGTATGTAATGGAAATAAAGGAACTTTAATTGCAAAACTGAAAGCGAATGCTAAGAACATCCAGTCCTGAATTGTTCTTTCAACTTCGGGACCTACTGAGTAAAGTTCAATTAAATCAGTAGTAAAATGATTAAGGGAAGATGATGCATAAACCGCAAGCCATATAATTGCAACAAGCATCAGTAAACTGCCGAACATTGTATAAATAAAAAACTTTATTGAAGCATAAATTCTTTCTTTGCCTCCCCAGATACCGATTATGAAGTACATCGGGATAAGCATTGCTTCCCAGAAAATGTAGAAAAGAAAAAGATCGAGGGAGACAAAAACACCAAGCATTCCAACTTCGAGGATAAGCATAAAGAATGTAAATTCTTTAACTCTTGCTTTAATTCCCGACCAGCTTGAAATTAAAGTGAGTGGCGTGAGAAAAGTTGTGAGAAGAACAAGTAATAGTGAAAGACCATCAATACCGACGGAATAAAAAATATTAAGATTGTCAATCCATGCAAATTTATGTTTGAACTGGAAATCCGGATTCTGACTATCAAAATTAAAAAAGATAATAAGTGATATTATAAAAGTAAGAACAGATACAGCAAGTCCACCATAACGTATTAAATTTTCTTTTTCTTTATCTATAAATAAAAGAATGAAGCTTCCTATAAAAGGAATTAAAAGTAAAAGAGTTATTAAGTTGCTTTGTCCCATTTATAAACTCAAAATTATCCAGAATAACGCTGCTGCAATTCCAAGCATCATAACAATAGCATAAAATTGTGTTATACCTGTCTGCATTTTTCTTATTACACCTGAAACTGATCCAACAAGTGATGCAACTCCGTTTACCAAACCATCAATAATTTTATTATCTGCTATTTTCCAGAGGAATGAATCTGAAGTTTTAACAATTGGGTTCACAATTGTTGAATCATAAATTTCATCAATAAAATATTTATTCCAGAGAATGTTATAGAATGTTTTAAATCTTTTAACTGCATCTGTTGCAATAGTTAGTTTCTTCAGGTAAACATATCTTGCAAAGAAAATTGAGGCAGTGGCACCTGCAACAGAAAATGTCATTAATAGCATTTCTTCAAAATGAGTATGGAAACCAAAAATAATCATCTTCCTTTCTGCATCCTTAAAGATTGGAAAAAGCCAGTTGTGAAAGAGATTTCCATGTTCTCCTGAAAAGATTTCAGGAATACCGATAAATCCACCTATAACTGAAAGAATACCAAGAATAATTAATGGAATCGTTATTACAGAGGGAGATTCATGAGGATGTTTATCATGCCCGAATCTCTCTTTTCCTTCAAATGTTAGGAAATAAAGTCTGAACATATAAAAAGCAGTTATTAAGGCTGTTAAAGCGCCAATAAGCCAGAAGAGAAATCCACCGTTCGCAAAAGAGTACCAAAGAATTTCATCCTTACTAAAGAATCCTGATAAAGGTGGAATACCAGAAATAGCTAATGCAGCAATTAAAAATGTAATTGCTGTTTTTGGCATGTGTTTTTTTAATCCACCATAATGCTGAATATCCTGTTCTTCGTTCATTGCATGAATTACAGAACCTGCACCAAGAAAGAGAAGTGCCTTAAAAAAAGCATGAGTCATAACATGAAAAATTCCAGCTGAGAAAGCTCCGACTCCCATTGCTAAAAACATATATCCAAGCTGGCTAATGGTTGAGTATGCGAGAACTTTTTTAATATCATTTTGAACTATGCCGATTGTTGCAGCGAACAATGCAGTTAAAGTTCCTATAACAGCAACTACAGTTAATATAGCAGGTGCGGATGCAAAAATGATTGAGCATCTTGCAACCATATAAACTCCTGCTGTAACCATTGTTGCGGCATGTATTAATGCAGAAACAGGAGTAGGGCCAGCCATTGCATCAGGAAGCCAAACGAATAAGGGTATTTGTGCAGATTTTCCCGTTGCGCCGATAAAAAGAAAAATTGCAATGAATGCGAATGTACCTTTTGGTATACTAAATGCAGCAGCTTTAGTAAACACTTCATTGAAATTAAGACTATTAAAAGTAAGATAGATGAGAAACATTCCGAGAAGAAAACCGAAATCCCCTATCCTGTTTACAATAAAAGCTTTTTTTGCTGCATCGCTGGTTGTACCTTTTTCAAACTTCCTGTCATACCAAAAGCCGATTAAAAGATAAGAACAAAGCCCGACGCCTTCCCAACCTAAAAATAAAAGAACAAAATTATCAGCAAGAATCAGGTTCATCATAGCAAAGATGAAAAGATTCATATAAGCAAAGAACCGCCAGAAGCTTTTATCTCCATGCATATAGCCGATTGAATAAACATGAATGATAAATCCAACACCGGTTACAACTAAAGCCATTACTAGTGAAAGCTGATCAACCTGGTAAGCAAACCCAACATCAAGAGAAGAAACTTTCATCCATGTAAAGAGATTAATAATTGTTTGTCTCTTTTCAACAGGAAGAGAGAGTGTCTCAAAGAAAGCAAAAACGGTTATAAGAAATGAAAGTCCGATTACACCGCTTCCAAAGATTCCAATTATTTTTTCCCCGAAGTACGGTATTCCGTTTCGCTCAACTTTATTAATTTTGCTTCCGAAGGCTCCATTAATAATGAAGCCTGCAAGAGGAAGAATAACTGTTAAGTACATTAAATCAATCATAAATAATTTTTTTCTAATTTGTCAGTCTGAGCCTGTCGAAGACTGACAGTCACACTTCGACAAGCTCAGTGTGACAAATCTGTTACCACTTCAAAATATTTATCTCATCAATATTCAGAGTAAGTTTATTCCTGAACAAAGCAATAATGATCGCAAGCCCAACTGCAGCTTCGGCAGCGGCAACAGTCATTACAAAAAAAACAAAAAGCTGCCCAACAGGATTTCCCATAAATGATGAGAAAGTAATTAAAGAAAGATTTGCTGAATTAAGCATCAGTTCAACGGACATAAAAACAACAATTGCATTTCTTCTTGTAAGAACTCCTGCTACGCCAACAATAAACATAAAGGCACTGAGAATTAAATAATATTCCATTGGAACAGACATAACTACTCTATTTTCCTTTTAGCTAAAATAAGTGCACCTATTGTTGCTGCGAGCAGAAGAAATCCTGCAGCTTCAAAAGGTAAAATGTAATTAGTAAAAAGTTCTGTACCGATTGTTTCAATAGTTCCGGCATTTATGCTTGCTTCAACGCCCGGAGAAATATTTTTTGAATGGGAAGCAAAGAAAATTAAATAAGCAAGCTGAACAAAAACCATGACAGCAATTGCAAAAGACAAA
>CAZECH010000115.1:0-8362 GCA_964510675.1 uncultured Ignavibacteriaceae bacterium | reverse complement strand
GCAAGTGGGTCCTGGTTTTTTTTCTTCCTTAAAAAAAGGGGGGATCCTTCTTAATCTGCTGGCTGTTGGAATTGTAATGCTTGGCGTAATTACCACTTTGATTATATATTATATTTCTAATTTACCTATCTCCACAATGGTCGGTATTCTTTCAGGAGCAGTAACCAATACTCCCGGATTAGGCGCAGCGCAGGAGACCTATACCAGTATGCATGGTGGAACCGGAGATCCGACTATTGCTCTTGGCTATGCAGTTGTATACCCTCTTGGCGTTTTTGGAATTATTTTTTCCATAGTAATCATCCGTTATATCTTCCGGATAAACTTTAAAAAAGAAAATGAACAACTCGAAGCTGACAATATTAATAAAAAGGATCAGGCAAGTGTTCTTTCAATGGAAATAAGAAATCCGGCAATCTTCGGGAAAAGCGTTCAATCACTTATGAACATTATTGACCGGGAATTTGTTATTTCACGAGTTATGAATACTGCCGGTAAAACTGAAATAGTCTCTTCTGAAACAATATTAAATGAGGGGGACAAGGTAGTAGTTGTAACTACACCACAAAACATTGAAGCCATTGCTATTTTTATCGGTAAGCGGATTGATATGTCTATAGATGACTGGAGTAAACACGAATCCGAACTTATGTCAAGAAGAATACTGATTACTCAGCCCGAAATAAATGGTAAAGCATTATATCAGATTAACCTGAGACACAGGTTTGGTGTAAACGTTACTCGCGTTAACCGGTCAGGAATAGATCTCGTTGCCCGTCCTGATCTAAAATTAATAGTTGGTGATAGAGTTACTGTTGTTGGAACTAAGCAATCTATTGCCGGAGCTGAAAAAGTTCTGGGAAATGAGTTGAAGCGTTTAAATGAACCAAACCTGATACCAATATTTATTGGTATTTTTTTTGGAGTTCTTTTGGGTAGCATTCCTTTTTCTATTCCTGGAATGCCTCAGCCTGTGAAATTAGGTTTAGCGGGTGGTCCCCTTATAGTGGCTATTCTGATGAGTTACTTTGGTACTAAATCCAAACTGGTAACTTATACTACAATGAGTGCTAATCTTATGGTTCGTGAGATAGGAATTTGTCTGTTCCTTGCCTGTGTCGGGCTTGATGCCGGAAAAGATTTTGTAGAGACTATTGTCAACAAGGATGGATTGAACTGGATTGGTTATGGTGTTATTATTACGGTTGTGCCGCTCATCGTTGCAGGAATTATAGGACGCTATTTCTTTCACTTAAACTATTTTACATTGATGGGGCTTTTAGCCGGAAGCACTACCGACCCCCCTGCTCTTTCCTATGCAACTGTTACAGCAACCAATGATAATCCAACTGTAAGTTATGCCTCAGTATATCCTCTTACCATGTTTCTACGGGTTATGTCTGCTCAATTGCTCATTCTGATATTTTCTTAATCAATAAGGCAGAATCACAATCCGATAAAATAACATTCTAAGAAATAAGCAATCAGTTAGAAATTTCAGAAGAAAAATTATTAGAAAAATTCGAATTATGAATTTTAATTCACACTTTTTATAATCTCATAAAACTCATCTGCTTTTACAAAGCCGGTAATTCTTTTCACTTCGTTTCCATTCGAATCCAGAATTAAAACTGTGGGAACGCCAACAATTTTGTATTTATTTCTTAATGCTTCAACTTCATCTGAGAGGGATTTTGTCAAATCAGCTTTGAATGTATAAAACTTTTTAGATTCTTCAATCACTTTTGAATCAGAAAATGTAAATGAATCGAGTTCTTTGCAGGGAATACACCAATCAGCATAAAAATCTATAATAACTCCGGAAGCTTCTATCTTTTCCGGAATCACTCCTTCAGAATAAGGTTTCCAATCAACAGAATTTTTATCTTCAGGAATGAATGCATAAACTGCAACTGCAAGTATCAATACAGAAAAAACTATCTTAAAAATTCTAAAGCCTTTAATTTTATTTGCAAGTTTATCGACAAATAAAAGCCATAGAGCAGCAAACAACATATAAGCAGGAAGAACATACCCGCTGATTGAATCGGGAAGCAGCGGAAGTAAAAAGTATATTGCCATTCCAACTAAAATGAAACCAAAAATATGTTTTACACCTTCCATCCACTCCCCTGCTCTCGGCAGATTTTTTATCTTACCAGAAAAAACAGCAAGAAAGAGATATGGAAAGCCTAATCCTACAGCAAGAACAAAAAATAAAAGAAAGCCATAGAAAGGATCTCCTTTGGCAGCAACATAAGTTACAAGTCCTATTACAAAAGGACCAATGCAAGGTGCAGCAACAATTCCCATTGTTAATCCCATAAAGAAAGCTCCGTAATAACCTTGCTTGGCGCCGCCGGCTTTTTGTACCCAGCTATCCGGCATTTTAAATTCATAAACTCCAAACATACTTAATGAGAGTACAATGAAGATTAAAACAATTCCAATTATTACAACAGGGTTTTGAAGAAGCGCACCAAAGATAGATCCGGTTAAAGCTGTAATTACACCTATGATTGAATAAGTAACAGCCATTCCTATAAGAAAAAGAAGTCCCATCATAAAAAGTTTGCCGGTGCTGCCTTCGCTCTGCCCGCCAAAATAACCAATTGTAATTGGTATTAAGGGATAAACACATGGAGTAAGGTTGAGAGCAAGCCCTCCTAAAAACACAAGTAGTAAACCTAAGAATAATCCGCTTCCTTCCAGGGTTGATGAGATTATATCATCTTCTTCATTTTCTCCGGTTAATACAGAGTATGAGAGATCAATATTTTTAAAAATGTCCTGGTTAATTTCATTAACTACAGATTGTTTATCAGCAACTACGACCATCAAAGTATCCTGCACAGAAGTCGGAGCTAAACAGGATTTATCATTACAAGCCTGGTATTCTAAATTAATTATTAATTGATATTCTCCCGGCTGAATTTCTTTTGAAACCTTAACTAAGGCTCCTATATAAATTTCACCTTCATAAACTGAAAGAGGGCTTTCTGAAAAATCAAAAGTGAAATCGTGGGGTTTAGGGTAAGCAACATTAGAAATCTTAAACTGTTCTGAACGTAAGATTAATTCAGTCGGGATTAAATAATCTTCATAAGGTTTATTGGAGTTAATATGCCATCCATCTTCAACATTAACTTTTAAAGCAAGCTTAACTTCACTTCCCTGGTAAACTTTATCAAATGAAAAATAGCTTTTTATTTTTACATGGTCCTGCTGAAAACCAAATTGAGCGAAAGCGCTTACTGATGAAACTAAAAATATAAATGAGAATATTTTGAACATTTATTAACTTTCTTTAATAACTAACACTTTAGATGCCTGATACTTGATGCCGGATTCTTGCTACGATATACAGGATGGTATAACTCATACATTAATAATTTTAAATTGTGATTGCCGACTGAAGATTGCAAACTGCAAATTAAGATTGCTTCACTTCGTTTGGAATGACATAACATTTGATTTTTCCCATCTTCCATTTACCTTCTCCAACCTTGTACGACCGGATACCTTCTTCCATAACCAAAAGCTTTTGTTGATACTCTTAGAGCAGGAGCTGCCTGTCTTCTTTTATATTCATTATTATCAACCATTCTTAATACTTTTCTAACAACTTCGCCATCACCTATTATGCTTGTTATTTCTTCATACTCTTTATTCTCTTCAAGATACATTTTTAAAATATTATCAAGTAATTCATAAGGTGGTAAGGTATCCTGGTCAGTTTGTCCCGGGCTTAATTCTGCCGAAGGGACTTTATCAATTATTTCTTTGGGAATGATTTCTTTCTCTTTATTGATATAATTAGAAATCCTGTAAACATCTGTCTTATAAACATCTGCTATAATACCAAGTCCGCCAGCCATATCACCATAAAGCGTACAATAACCAACAGCCATTTCGGATTTATTTCCTGTTGCTAAAAGTAAATAACCAAACTGGTTTGAAACAGCCATTAAATACACTCCCCGTATTCTTGCCTGTATATTTTCTTCAACAATTTTTTTTGGTTCTTCCGTAATAATCGGTGATAAAGCATTTAATGTTTCTTTTACCACGGATTGAATAGAAACATTTGAATATGAGATTCCTAAATTCTTAATAAGTTTCTTGGAATCCTTAATACTTCCTTCACTTGAATATTTTGATGGCATGAGGATAATATGAACATTTTCTGTTCCTATTGCTTTCACACCAATATATGTAACTAGTGCTGAATCAATACCGCCGCTTAATCCAACAATGACTTTTTTGAAATTCTGTTTTTCGCAATATTCTTTTAAACCAAAAATCAAAGCATTAAGTGTTTCCTCTTCAAAGCTTCCTTCTGATGTTTTAATCGGCATGTATTTTTCTTTAGTATCAAAGATAAAATAATCTTCTCTAAAAGCTTTTCCCAGCTTTACAAGATTTCCTTCAGCATCAAAACACATACTTGCACCATCAAATATTAATTCTGTTTGTGCACCAACAAAGCATACATAAGCAAGCGGAACCCTCTCTGTCTTGCAAAGAACAGAAAGCATATTTTTCCTGCTTTCTCTTTTTCCATAAGAATAAGGGCTTGCAGAAATATTTATTATAACTTCAGAACCTTTTATAATAAGTTCTTTAACAGGATCATAACTGTATCTTTGTTTGTACCAGTAGTCGGCATCATTCCAGATATCTTCACAAACAGATATTCCTAATTTTTCCCCTTTAAATTCGTGCACGTAAATTGATTTCGCAGAATCAAAATACCTCATCTCATCAAAAACATCATAGTTGGGGATTAAAGATTTGTGCTGAAGGAATTGTACTTTTCCGTTATAACAAAATATTGCCGAATTATGAATATCGGTTCCAATGTTATCATCGCCTTCAGCTATTGTTCCTAATAGTAAACCCGTATTACCGGTTTGTGAGGCAACTTCATACAAAGCTTTTGTAGAAGCTAAACGAAATTCTTTTTTCTCAACAAGATCTAAAGGTGGATAGCCGATAAGCGAAAGTTCCGGAAATATTGCAAGGTCAGCTCCATCCTTAACAGCTCTGTTATAGTAATTAATAATTTTAGATTTATTGTATTCAATATTGCCGACTATTGTATTTATCTGACAAAGAGCTATTTTCATTTGATAATTTTGATCTATGTTTTTTGATTTTTGACTTATCACAGTAAAAATAGAAAAGTAAGCAAGACTTTACAATTAACAATTAAACTCCATTTAGAACACTGATTTTTCCGTAATTCTAATATGTAAACCGATTGAAACAATTTCTTAATTTTTCTATAACATTTTTGTTATAATTACACCGACTAATTACAGGAGAATTGAGATGAATAAGAAACTATATCGCTCGTCGAAGGATAAAATACTTGGCGGTGTTGCTGCAGGTCTTGCTGATTACTTTAATATTGATCCGACGCTTGTAAGAGTACTTTTTGTTGTCATTCTTTTCTTAGGTGGAACGGGAATACTTGCCTACATTATTATGTGGATAATCGTTCCAGAAGAACCATTTGTAATTCCAAATGCAGAAGGCACGGTTGGAGCTAAACCAGGAGAAAATGATTCGACAAAACAGGAAAACCAGTTTGATGCAACAAAAGCATATTTTGCTTCCATTGAAAAGAAACGAGAAAAAAGAAGAACAGTTGCAGGATTTATACTTCTTGTTATTGGGTTAATTTTTCTTGCTGATAATTTTATTCCAAGAATCAGGATCGGTGAATTCTGGCCTTTGATATTAATAGCGGCAGGCATCGGTATTCTTCTGAATTCAAAAAATAAAAACTATAACCTGTGAGTTTCAAAAATGAAAACTAAACATTTGTTCTGGGGATTTTTATTTATAACACTCGGTGCTCTTATCCTGGTAAATAATTTTACCAGAGTAAACATTTATTGGTTTAACATCTGGCAGTTCTGGCCGTTGTTCCTGATATTACTTGGAATCTCTTTACTTATCAAACAGGAAATAATAAGATCAGTTTTAGTCAGCATTACTGCTGTCATATTGGGAATATCTATTTTTGCTACAATAAAAACGGGCTGGGGATTTTTTCATGAAGATGTCCGGATTGATTTTACTAACGGTATTCATATAAGAGACATAGATAAAAGAGATCTTGAGACACAGGTTTTTGAAGAGGATATAAATCAAAATGTGAAATTTGCTGACCTTCATTTTAAAGCCGGAGCCGGATCGTTTAAAATCAGCGATACAACATCTAAACTCTTTTCTGCTATAACGAAATGCTATGACAACGATTATTCCCTTACACGCAAGGACGAAGGTGATAATGTAAAACTTCACTTTGAAAATGATCACGATGGATTTATGCTATTCAGAGGAAAGAATAAAAATAATGTGAGAATGAGTTTTAGTGATAAGCCCATTTGGAAAATGTATTTTGATGTTGGAGCTGCTGCATCTGAATTTGATCTTAAATATTATAAAGTGGAAGATCTTGATATCAATATTGGTGCAGCTTCCTTAAAAATAGCACTGGGTGATCTTCTTGATTCTGTTAATGTAAATATTGATGCAGGTGCTTCTTCAATAGAAGTTCTTGTACCCGAAAATGTTGGTTGTGAAGTTATTGCCGATGTTGTTTTATCAAAAAAAGATTTTGAAGGATTTAATAAGATAAGAAAAAATCTTTACAGAACCGGAAATTTTGAATCATCAGCAAAGAAGATTTACCTGGATATTGATACAGGAGTTTCGTCCATAAAGATTAAAAGGTATTCTAACAGCGAATGGTGATCGGGAAGTGTAAGTTCAAGTTCAAGTGAAGATTAGTTATAATTTACATTTTCTTACTTGCTCTTATTCTTGAATTTGATTTTGACTTCGCTCTTAACGTCGGTTTCCACAAATGCTTTTCCATTTTTACGCAGCCATTTTTATCAAACTCAACACCTTCCGATTTCAAAAGTTCTTCCATAATATCATAACTACCAAAATGCATTTTTCCTGTAAGTGCACCAAACCTGTTTACAACCCGATGACATGGTAAACCGCTTTCTTTAGCTCCATTTAAAGCCCAGCCAACAGTTCTTGCTGAAGAACGAATTCCACATACTTCGGCAATATCTCCATATGTTGCAACCTTACCAAACGGAATTTTAGCAACAATTGCGTAAACTTTATCAAAAAAATCTATTCTCTTTTTTATAATCTTCTTTTTCTTTTTCATTTAAAACTATCAACAAAAAATTATGACTGAAATTTTTTATTAATATAAATATTTGGATATATTTTATTCGTTTAAAAAGAATTTCCGCATCGTTATGATAAAACAAATTAATCTTATTATACTCTGGTTTAAAGAGTACTACAAATCCTGCAAACCCCAGCTTCAATATATCGAAAAGGATGAAATATTTTATATATACGGTCATCGCGGCTCGCCTGTTAAAGAAATAGAAAATACTATCCCCTCTTTTGAGAGAGCATTGAATGATGGTGCAAACTCTCTTGAAATGGATTTATGTATTACAAAAGATAATGAAGTTGTAATCTGGCATGACTGGGATCCGAATGAACCAAAGGCAATTATAAGGGAAGCGGGATTTGAACCGTGGGTAAAATATAAACCCTATCCTCCCGCGGTTTTGGATGAGAACAGGAAATCTGTTAAAGAACTTTCCTTAACTGAGTTTATGAAAAATTATGATTATAAAAAACGAAAAGGTTCTCAGCATCCTGCTAAAGCTGAAAAACCTGTTTTGAAGGATTTCTTTAAATGGGCAAAAGATAAAAAGCAGTTAAAGAATATCTGTTTTGATATAAAAGCACCGGCAGAAGATAAGCATCTCGCAATTTCTATCCTGGATAATATTAAAAAACTTATTGATGAGTATAAACCACACTTCAATTTTATTATTGAAACTGCCGATATTGAAGTTTTAAAAACTATTAAACAAAAATTTCCGCAATATTCTTGCTGCCTTGATATAGAACCTCCGCCTGGTTTTATTATAGAACCAAAAGACTTTAGTGCTGTAAAAGCTGCAATTGAACATAAAAATGATTATGCATTGGTATTCCGGCCAAGAAAAATAACTATAGCAAATTATACAACATTCAGGAGGATTGTGCGGTATGATGTTAAGGTACGTGCTGAGCATAATACAAAGTATTCTGAATCCCGCATTGAGAAATTATTAGCCGGAACCGTTAATAAAAGAAAGGAACTTAAATGTATAGTTGGTTTGGGAGCGGGCGGAATTCAAACTGACTTTCCCGGAAGGCTGCGAAAGATTGCGGAGAAAGCAAATCTCAGATTTGAATGAGCACTTCCGAAGATACGGATTCCAGATACTGAATGACTGAATGGGATGAATGTGTGAATGAT
>CAZECH010000114.1:0-8381 GCA_964510675.1 uncultured Ignavibacteriaceae bacterium | reverse complement strand
ATCCTGACGAAATCCATTTTTGTGTCGCCGGCTGGAAGGCCCAGGGTGAGAGCCAGACGCTTGCGGGAAGACAAGGAATTCGACAAGACGCGATAGCCCTTCGGATAATCTTTGATGTCCTCGAAGGTAAGATGGTATGAACTCATTTTGTTGCAAAAGAAGCGGCAAGTTTTTTCAGTTCATTAGTCTGTTCTTCAGTTAATCGTTCAGAATCCAGCAGGAATTGAAAAATCCCTTTTTGTATCTCCTCATTTACCAGAGAATAATCTTTCTTAAGAAGCAGTTTACATATATTATTTATATCATCCTGGCGTTCATTACCATAACCTAAAACCCCGGGTATATGATGAAGAATGGAAAATCGTACAAAACGTATCTCCAGATTTCCAGGGTCCTTTTCAACTGCTTTGGCAATTATATCTTGTGATGATATGACATAACTTAGTTTTGTAAATGGAAAGAAAGCATGCTTTCCCTTTAATGCTTCTATTGCGCCATAATATGCAATGATGATTGGATCAATTATATGGAAATCGGTTCCATACTTCTTCTTAAGAAAGAATTCCAGTTTATCAACCTGTTCTTCATCTTCAACGCCTTCATAGAATTTATGACGGATAAAATTGAGCGAAGCAGAATCAATTTTTGCAATCTGTGCATAAGATAACTGAAGCTGAAAAATTATAATAAAAAATAAAAAATATTTTCTTTTATTCATTCACGGTTCGTAGAATTTTTACTTCTATTAGGGATTTTAATAATAACATAAGTTTTGTAAAGTTAGATATCCTCACGCGTTTGGAAAGAAGAATTTCAACATCAAGTTTTTGAATTTTTTTGAATAACATCCAGTAATATAGATAAGCTGAATATACTCCCAATTTTACACCTCCGGGCAATCTCTGTATTCCCTTAAGAGCTGTTTTAAATTCCTCTTCAATAGTATGTTCCAATACTTTCTTATTCTCGTTGTTAATCAGGACTTTTTCACTTACACCGGGCAGATAAATCCTTCCTCTCTCTTCAATATCACTTTTAATATCTCTAAGAAAATTAACTTTCTGGAAAGATGAGCCAAGAGCTTTTGCAGATTCAATTAGTTCTCCGAATAAGTTTTCATTCTTCCCGCAAAATACTTTAAGGCACATTAAACCGACAACTTCGGCTGAACCATAGATATATTCATCATATTTATCTGTTTCATAATAATTATTTGAAATATCCTTTCCCATGCTTGAAAGAAAATCTTCGATATATTTTTTGTCAATTTTATATTCATTTACTGTATTCTGGTAAGCATTTAAAACGGGGTTTAAAGAGATTCCTCTTTCAATTGCTTTAAATGTTTCCTCGCTGAATTCCGATATCAGCCGGGTTTTATCGTGAGCATGAAATGAATCAACAATTTCATCTGCAAGTCTTACAAATCCATAGATTGAATAAATAGCGTTTTTATAAGCGGGTGAAAACACACTAATTCCAAGGCTAAAAGAAGTGCTGTAATTTTTAGTTATTTCTTTACTGACTTTAAAAGAAGTTTTATGAAATAATGCTTCCATGATCTTTTACTATTCTTTCTGTTACAAGTTTAGAACTAATTATAACCATTGGCAAACCAGTGCCGGGAGTTGTGGATGCACCGACGTAATACAAGTTTGGGAAAACTTCGTCTTTGTTTCTTGGTCTGAAAGCACCAACCTGGCTGATGCCATGTGCAAGGCCTAAACCACTTCCACGGTAGAGATTAAACATTGATTCCCAATCATCAGGTGAAAAGATTTTTTTAATTATAATATTATTTTCTATTTCGAATCCTATTCTTTTTGAGAGATCGGAAATAATGCTATCGGCTAATTCTTCTTTATCATCCCAGTTGCTTTTAAATCTTTTATCCGGAACCGGACAAAGAATAAAAAGATTTTCACAACCTTCTGGTGCACAATCCGGGAATGTTTTTGATGATACATTAACATAGTAATAAGGTTTCTGAGGATTTATTGATGAAGTAAATATTTTATCTGCATAACCTCTGAAATTATTTCCAAGGAAATAATTGTGATGCATAAGCTCATCTATCTTCCCTTTTACTCCGAGATAAATTGTGAAAGGAGCTAAAGTCCAATCCATTTTATCAAGCTTTTCTCTGGAATATTTTTCCCTTCCAAGAACCTTTCCCCTGAAAGCTGCGGCATCCGAGTTTGAAATAAAAATATCTGCTTCCCAGCTTTTTCCATGGTTATCAAGAAGTGAAATTAGTCTTCCGTTTGAGTTATTAACGGCTGTTATTTCAGTGTTATAAACAAATTTAACATTTCTCTCTCTCAGTATCTTAACAATCTCCTCAACTATTTTATACATTCCTCCCTCAACAAACCAGTAGCCGTCATGCTTCATCTCAGTATAGTTGAGTAAGGAATAAATTGCAGGAGTTTTGAATGGAGTTGAACCGAGAAAAAAAGCGACAAGTGAAAAAATTACTCTTACTTCTTCCGAATCAAAATTTCTTTCAACTTCATTCCACATTCTTTTAAAGAGGAAAGGAAGATGTTTAAGCGGAACGGTTGTAAGTTTTAAAATATATTCAATAATATTATTGAAATTTGATTTGACAACTATTGATTCAGTATCATGAAAGAACTCACCGGCTTTTGCAAGATATCTTTCTGCCTTTGCTGCGAGGTTTGGTTCTAACACATTAAACTCTTCTTCAAGTTTAGCTAAGTCTTTCCAAATCCTGTAAGGTTTATTCTTCCCTTCAAAGTATACCTGGTAAAGCGGATCAAGCTCTTTAAGTTTTATAGGATTTGTAATCTTGCAGTTTTGGAAAAGTTCATCAAGTTCATAGCTCATACTCATAAAAGATGGGCCAAGATCGAAAGTGAATCCATCAAGTTTAAGTTGGTTTAATCGTCCACCCGGAGATGAATATTTTTCAATAATTGTTACCCGGAGACCAAGAGAAGACAATCTTAGTGCTGTTGATAGCCCTCCTAAACCGGAACCTATGATTACTGCTCTATTCATTTATTAAACTTGAAGTAATAATTAGGTTATAAAATAAAGATTTTTGCACTTATAGTTCCATTAGTTTTTAGTAAATGAGGATACCACTTGCTTTGGCTGATTCAAATATACTCTTACTACAAATTCGTCAGGGTTAACGCTTGGTCTTTACAAATCGGATTACAAGCGGTATTCCTCATTACTTGTTTTGTTTATTTAAGTAGATTCATTTTCTTAATTTCTCCGAAGTTACCTGCTTTCAATTCATAGAGGTAAACTCCCGAAGCCAAATTCTGTGCATCAAAGTTGAACCTGTAAGAACCAGCCGAGAGATTTTCGTTTACCAATGTAGCAACTTTACTTCCAATAATATTGTAAACCTTCAAAGTTACAAATTCACTATTCAAAATTGTAAAATTGATAGTTGTGCTTGGGTTAAAAGGATTCGGATAATTTTGGGCTAATTCATATGCAGATGGAATACCCGAGGTTATATTTTCAACACTTGCAACACCCTCAGGGAATTGTCCAACAGTACCGTCAGCCAAAGCGAAGAATATTCCAAAGGCTTCACCATTTTGATTGGAAATCGGATCTAAAAATCCCGAAGCAAATACAACAGCACTGCCACCGCCCAGTGTCGATAGATTAGCAATATATGATCGTACTAGAGTTGTTCCATCCGATAATGTTAAATCTAAAGTATATGTTGTCGGTAGGACAGAAATATAACCCGTAATATCTCCAGAGGCAGCATCATCAACTAATGTTGCTACATTTCTGGCAATAACGTCAACAGTTGGAGCGTCAGTTACACCGTGTAATACAAAAAAGTCAACATCGTTACTTGTTCCGGTTTCGCGGGCCATTGTTTTAATTAATAAAGTGAAAGCAGTGTTTCTACCATCAGGATTAGAAGCATATGAATTAGGATCTAATACACCATTGGCTATTGCTATGTAAGTTTCGCCGTTATCCAATGTAACAATAAAGTTCTTTAAGGTATCGTTAACAGAACTGCTATTACCAGGTGCAACGCCTATATTTAATTCAACGCCGGCAGGTGCATCTATGAATGGAGTTGCAGTTCTGAAAGCAAAGTTATCGAGTAAAAGAGTGCCGTCTAAATAAATATCAACAGGATCTGCTAATAGATCAGCAGCATTATGTATTACTTGCAATCTAGCTAGCTGAACTGTGGGAAATTCAACTACCATTCCATTTGGTAAAGCTGCAAATATGCCGAAAGCTTCACCATTCTGATTTGATGCTGGGTTTAAGAACCCGGAAGCAAATACAACAGCAGAACCACCACCTAATCCACTTAAATCTGCTAGGAAAGAAGCAACAATAGTCGAATTGTCATTACCAGGGGTTACATCCAATATATAAGAAGCAGCAGGAACAGTTATGTAATCTGTAATATCTCCATAAGCTGTATTATCAACGAGTGTTGCTTTTCTACGAGCATGCACATCAACAGTTGGTGCATCAGTTGAGCCGTGCAATACAAAAAAATCAACATCCGAAGTAGTTCCATTCTCCCTTGCCATAGACTTAATAAATAATGTAAATGCTATATTTCTGCCATCTGGATTTGATGCATAATAATTAGGATCTAATACACCGCTGGCTATTGCGACATAAGTCTCATTTTCAGTTAAAGTTAGTGTAAAGTTTTTTAAAGTATCGTTAACTGAACTACTATTTCCCGGAGCCACTCCAATATTAATCGGAGCTCCAGCCGGTGCATCAATAAAAGGAGTTGCGGTTCTAAAAGCGAAATCATTTAATAACAAGGCTCCATTAAGATATACATCTACGGGCTCTGCAAGGACATCGGCAGCATTATGTATTACCTGCAACCTTGCAGTTTGTGCATTCAGAAAGTTCACCCCCGTAAATAACATTATTATTATTATACATGTTTTTATAGTTTTCATTTTTATTCTCACTTTATTTTCTAATTATTAGTTTCGATAGCCATTTAATTTTGCGTAACCAAATAACTCATCCTGTAAAATTTTTCGTGCTCTGTGAAGACGTGAACGGACAGTACCAATTGGAATATTTATCATTCCTGATATTTCTTCATAAGCATAACCTTCAAGATCGCATAATAGAAAAACCACTTTCATTTTTTCAGGAAGTTTTTTTAACGCATTCGAAAGATCATCATCCAGTAAGTTTTGATAAAAATCTAAATCAAGATTGTTATTTCTGGTTCTATCAGACTTTATATTTTCATAGATATCTTCTATTTCATCATAATCAACCTTTGCTGGCTCTCTTTTAATCTTCCTGTAGTTATTGATAAACGTGTTTTTCAAGATCATAAACATCCAGGCTTTGCTGTTCGTGCCAATTTCAAATTGATGATAATTCTTGAATGCTTTATAATATGTTTCCTGAACAAGATCCTGTGCATCATCAGTATTGCTTACAATTTTTAGTGCATAATTGAAAAGATCATTCTGATGAGGCAAAGTTTCGGTTTGAAAATCTTTCTGTTTTTCGGTTTCCACCCTGGTTAAGTCTATTTTTTCTATATTGATCATTGTACTGTCCATTCTTTAATAATATCTTTTATTTATTCAGGAATAAGTACTGTATCTATTACGTGTATAACACCATTTGAAGCCAAAACATCTGCTGAAATAATTTTTGAATCATTTATTATTACTCCGCTATCGCTTACTTTGATATTAATATTTTTGCCAGCTAATGTTTCAGCATTTTTTAGATTTACAACTTCTTTAGATATAACCTTACCTGCCACAACATGGTAAAGAAGAATCGTCTTTAAAGTTTCCTTATCCTTAAGAAGGGATTCAATTGTTCCTTCAGGTAGCTTAGCAAAAGCTTCGTCGGTTGGTGCAAATACCGTAAAGGGTCCTTCTCCCCTTAAAGTTTCCACTAATCCAGTCTCGTTTAATGCTTTGACTAGTGTAGTAAACTGGCCTGATTCAACCGCCACTGTTACAAGGTTTTTATTAGAACTTTTGTCATTATGATCGCCAGCAAACAGAATGGCTGTGAACATAACTGAAAATAGAATTGCTGATTTCATCAGCTTCGCGGAAAAGATTCTGACTAACATTGTACTCCTTTTGTTTTTGTTATTAGTTGATTTATTTTTGTGTATACTAAATGTCTAATAATTGTCGAGATAAATATAATGAAATGTATAGTTTTTGTCAAGCATATCGATTGAATATTTTAATAATATCTTTTTGTGAAATTTAATAAACAGCTATTTTGTTCTAATATTCAAATATTGCGATCGAAAATCCTTTGTTGATTGTTTTTAGACAAATACGTAATTTTAGACATAGAATGGAAAAAATGTATAAATACCCAATAAAAGTTGTCAGCCAGATGACTGGATTAAGTGTTTTTGTTATACGGGCTTGGGAAAAACGATATAGTGTTGTTACTCCCTCAAGAACAGAAACTAACCGAAGGCTTTACTCGGAGGAAGAAATTGAAAAGTTAAAACTTTTAAATGAAGCAGTACAAAGAGGACATAATATTGGAGGAATAGCGAATCTTTCAATAAATGAACTTCGTACAGTTTTAGATCATAATCCTGTCAATTCTGTTAGGTTAAAGGATACGTTAGTTGAAGAGATAATAGATGTGAACTCAATTATTATTCCCTGTGTTGAAGCAATTAAGTTATATGACGGTAAAGCCCTGGAGACTTTATTATTAGAAACTTCTTCAAAAATGAGTCAGCCTCAGCTTATTGAAAATTTGATAGTCCCTCTTGTCTATAAAATCGGTGATATGTGGCATGATGGAACTTTAAGAGTTGCTAATGAGCATTTGGCTTCCGCAGTTATCCGATCATTCCTTTCAAGCCTCATTGAACAACATATTCCTTCGGAAAACGCACCAATAATTATTTCTGCAACACCACGAGGACAGGATCATGAACTTGGGGCTTTAATCGTGGGAGTTGTTGCTGCATCTATAGGCTGGAAGGTACTTTATCTTGGACCAAATCTGCCTGTTGATGATATCGTTGCAGTTACACATAATCTCGAAGCTAAAGTTATAGCATTAAGTATAGTATATCCGGGTGATGATCCGCAACTTAAAAAAGATTTACTAAATTTAAAAAGAATGCTCTCAAAAAATGTTACTTTAATTGTTGGAGGAAGGGCTGCTAATGGATACCTATATGCCCTTAATGCGATAGGTGCAATTGTTGTTAAAGATACAAAGCAATTAAGAGTTGAATTAGAAGCTATTAGAGAACACCGGTATAACTAATAGCCTACCCAGTCTTTTTGCTCATCAAAGAATTTTCAATTGAATAATATAAATGAAGATATATCAGATTAAAGCGAAGCAATTATTACCCATAAGCTTATATGACTACTGGGAATTCTTTTCAAATCCAGGAAACCTCCCGAAAATCACTCCTCCCTGGTTAGGTCTTAAATTAACTTCCGATCTGCCCGATAGAATGTATGAAGGTATGATAATCACTTATAAAGTATATCCTTTTCTTGGCATTCCTTACAACTGGGTTACCGAAATTACACATGTAGAGGAAAAGAAATCTTTTATAGATGTACAAAGATTTGGACCTTATAAGTTTTGGCACCATCAACACCACTTTAACGAAACAGACAAAGGTATAGAAATGATTGATATTGTTTACTATGCTATTCCATTCGATCCATTCAGCAGACCGTTAAATAATTTACTCGTTGGAAAGAAAGTTAAAGATATTTTTGACTATCGAAAGGAAGTCCTTGATGAATTATTTTCCAGTAAATCAAAAAAATAATTAAGAGTTTTTGAAATATATTTTTGAATATCAGACTTCCTTTTAACACCATTTCTTTAGATAACGGGACCTTATTTTCATTTTCTTTATTAAAAAGTCTGATTCTATTTCCAATTTATATCCGTAAAAGAATTTCCAGTGTTCGATGGGATGAAGGAACTCAAAGCCCGAGTTTAATGAATCAATTGGTATTCTTCCATCCATCGGTATAAGTGCTGTATTTTAGTCTAGCATACAGGCTTCCTAAATCCCACAATCTAGATTTCTTTCTTTTTTATAGTTTTTACTCTCTCTGAACTTTTAAATCTGTTTCTCTTGTTTTAAATCATAAAAAAGGAAATCCTAATGAAAAACCTTGGAAACGAGAATATAAGCTTTAATGATACAATTGATGAACATATACTTAGATCCGGAGATCCGCTTGATTTCTGGCGTGTTGAAAGTATTGAAAAAAATAAACTTTTGCGCCTATGTGCAGAAATGAAACTTCCTGGTGAGGCATGGCTTCAATTTCAGGTTGAAGATATTGAAAATAATAAATCAGCTTTAATGATATTGAAAATAATAAATCAGCTTT
>CAZECH010000113.1:0-8388 GCA_964510675.1 uncultured Ignavibacteriaceae bacterium | reverse complement strand
CAGATATTGACCTTTTACAAAAAAATCTTTTTCATTCTCCGCATAAAGTTTTAGTCTTTCATTAAACGGAGTATTTGCAATAAGGCTTTCATTTTCTTTATAAATGTTAATTTTATATTGAGGACTAACGCTGTATGTACCGATATACTTATCCAGGGAATTCATATTAACAACTAAAGGTGTTTTCTCATATGCAAATTGCAATCCGCGGGTATAACCTTCCGCTTTTGTTCCTGAGTGACCAATACCATCCAGAATCTTTGTCTCGATCTCAAACCTATTATAATTTCTTCCTTTCAAATGATCGGTATATCTTTGAAAATTTTTTACATCTTCATATTCACCAATAGCCATAAAAAGTTTTGCCGACAGCTGTGATTCTTTTTCAGAATATTTTTTTTCATACGAATAAATTACTTCATTATCCCATCCTAAAGCAGGGCTTGTAAGCACATACCTGTGGAAGAGTTTGGTTTCATTAAACATTGCATATAAAGTAAACAATCCACCAAGCGAGCTTCCGATTAATGTACAATCATTTTTTACTGTTCGGAATTCGGAATCAACAAATGGGATCAGCTCTTCTTTTATAAATGAAAGAAATTTAGAAGCGCCACCTGAATTAGGCATTTGTTCTACTTTAGTTGGAGTAAAATCCCTTGCTCTCAATAAATCATAATTAGGATTTTCTCCTCCCCAGGTAATACCGACGATAATTAGTCCCGGTATAAATCCATCATAATATTGTTCACCCCAAATTGCAGTAATTAAAGGGAAGTCCCATTGCGCATCTAAAAGGTAAACAACTGGAAATGTTTTTGTTGTATCTTCATAAAATCTTGGTAAATGGATATAAAGATTGTATTCCTGCCCTACAATAGAAGAATTTATTTTTAATAGTCGAGTACCTGATATTTCTACCTGAGGTATGCTATTATTTTTTTTCTGAGCATTTCCTATAACCAGGAAAGAAAAAACAAAAAGACAAATTGTAATTATATTTTTCATAAATAATATTAAGCGACTTTATACATAATTTAAAACTGGGTCATGCAATTTAATATGTTTTATCATCACCCTTGTATTCAAACCAGTCGAAATAAGCTTCATTATTACTAGGTTTGCCGAGAGATGTTGCATATAGTGCATACATACAACCGACAAAACCACCTGCAACTCTTGTACTTAGAAATGAAGCATCAATATTTTCTTCAAATAAAATCCATTCATCATTAAAAGAATAAAAGAAAGAATAAGTATTCCCATCAGCTTTAATTTTTAAAGACATTTTTTCCCCTTTGTGTTCATCAGGAATCTTTTGAGATTTTAATAATTCCATTTGATCATTTGAATTTTCATTCTTTAATGATTTATAAAGTTGAATAGTTGGTTTATTTTCTTCCAAGGATTTACATAAGAAATAAAAATGATCTTCATTTTGAAATATTAATAAACCTGCTTTTTCATTTTCAGCTTCAGGATTAAAATCAATTGCAACACCCGCTGAACCATATAAATGCTGCTGACGATGTCCTAAAAAAGCCAGGTTCTTGTTTCCCGAACATGTTTCTGGTTTTAATTTAAATGATAGGTAATTCTTTTTTTTATTTAAATCATACCACTTTTCCAGCGGTGTTCGCAAAAACATCCAGTTAAGATTCAATTCTCCTTTATCAAATTCATCTCTCACTTTAAAATTTCCACCATACTGTCTTTCAGCAAAATCTTTTTCGGGTTGGACTGGATATGGATAATGATACTGAACTTCTTCATAATCAGGATTAATTACCGGCCAGCCATCGATCCATCTTACAGGAGCTAAAAAAGTTTCTCTTCCGGTATTATAATAACCATCCTCTTTTGTAGAATAAGGTCTGCATCCTAAAAATACTGCCCACCAATCTCCGTTTTGCAATTGAACGAAATCAGCATGACCAGTTGAAGTAATAGGGTTTTTTCTTCCGGGATCTAAATGCCTTTGTGTGAGGATTGGATTTTTTTCATAAGGGATATAGGGCCCATCAACATTTTTACTTCTGAAAACAACTTCTGAATGTTGATCAGCTGTACCGCCTTCAGCAGCGATCAGATAATAATAATCGTTAACTTTAAAGACATGAGGCCCTTCAATCCAGATTGGTTTTTTGCTAAGATCAACTCCCCCATTAATTAAAATCTTTTCATCACCAATTACTTTCAGATTTTCTAAATCAAATTCATACATTCTGATTGTCCTGTGTCCATCATAAAGCGGTGTATCATCCGGAGCTATGCTGTTATACAGAATATATGATTTCCCACTTTCATCAAAAAACAATGAAGGATCTATTCCATTAATCTGAGGTATCCAGACAGGATTAGACCACGGACCCTCCGGAGTTTGTGAAGTGGCTATAAAGTTACCCCCAATATCAACTAATGTACATATTACATAAAATATACCTTCATTATATCTTATTGAAGGTGCAAATATTCCTCTTGAAACCCCCTGTCCATCCAAATTTAATTGTTCAGGTCTATTCAGGACATATCCAATTAATTTCCAGTTAACTAAATCTTTACCTTTAAAAACAGGAATGCCCGGGAAGTAAGAAAATGTCGAGTTAACCAAATAGTAATCATCTCCAACTCTACAAATACTCGGGTCAGGATAAAACCCGGCTAAGATTGGATTGGCAAACATTTGTTCACTTTGTGCAAAAGAGTTTCTTTTTGAAATGGAAAGTAAAATAACAAAAGATATAAAGAGAGCTAAAAATCTGCACATATGCTATTCTCCATTTCCTGATATGTGATGATGTTTAAAAAATTCACTCTTGCAAACCCATGTTGTCATTTATTTTTGACTGGTTAAAACTTTCCGGTGGTCCAAGATAACTTGGTTTAACTCCACCTGTATTAATAACTAATTTCTGCAAAACTACACCGGGATCAACCATCCAGAATTTTAATATATGTTCACCAGGTTCTTTAATAATATGCTTAGAAGTTTCAATTGTAATATTATTGCTTACGGATTTCTCCCAATCCTGAAAAGTTTTATTTTCATGCATATTTATAATTTGCGGTTCATCGTTATCAAACGATATAGCAAAACGTAACCCCTGATCGTTATGGAAATTTAAAGTTGGTGATAAATATGTATTTACTGTTACTTCACCCTCTGTAAATAAATATACATTATATTGTAAATGAGGGCTGATACTTCCCGGCGATTGATCTGGAGAGGTAACAGGGACAGGATGAACCGATGAAAGTGTTCTTCCTAAATTTGGAATTACCTGCCAGCTTATGCCGGATGTTTCAATTGCATTTGAAAAATGTTCTGCTTCAATTGAAACAAAACCGTGGCTCTCAACAAATCCTTTTATTTTATCCAACTCAGGAATGGAAGGATTATTAATTACAGCCTTAACAACAATATCACTTCCTTCTGTTCCAGTTATCTTAATAGGTATTGTATGATTTCCTGCCGGTGCATTCTTCCAGTCAATTTTTACCCATATGCGTTTTTCAGTTTGAATTTTTCCACTATTTTTATCGACTATAATCCAATCCTCTCCTGGCTGAACAGAATAATAAAAAGGAGTTTTCCCCCGGTTGAAAATTTCTATAAAGTAAGACTTCTGATTAAACTTATCAAACTCAGGTAAAACAGCTTCGACTTTTTCTTGTGGCCACCAACTTTCCGATCCTTCAATTGCAACTCCCATTTTTGCATCATCAGGAATTTTAATCTCCACCACTTCCGGCATTGTGTTGAAATCAGGTTGCTGCCAGTAGGTATAACCAATATGAGTTTGATCCATCATGTGATTCCATTTACCGCCAGCAAGAATTTTATTATAGTAATTGGTTATCTCTTCATCTTTCTTAAAAAATTCTTTAACTTTTTCCGCAAGTTTGTTGGTTAATGCTCTTTCCTGTTTTGCGTATAGATGATTTCTGCCTGTGGTAACATAAAGTTCATTTAAATTTGAGCAAGCTTCAATCGGGTGAAGTACAAGCTGATAAAATGCATCTTTGTATTCTCCGGGAATTGTATTATAAATGTGATTAGCTTTCTCAAACAGCTTATTGTATTCATCCACAATTCTTTCAGCTTCCTGGTAATTAACAAGACTGTATGTTGTTGGAGAAAGTAATTCTGGTTTTCTACGTGAATTATATTTCGTGTATTTATCTAAAATATCAGCAATGTCATCAGCATATTCAGATCCGAACTGTTCTTTAGACCACTGTCTTGTATAAAGAGGCAAACTCACCGCAGGAATTTTTTCGGGGTTCCATGCATAATCCAGAAAAAACTCAATTGGGAATTCCATTGGCTTAATATCACCAACATTTACAATCCAGATTTCTGTTGCTTTATATTCATAAGCAAGATTCATCTGTTCCCACACTCTTTCAATCTGGTTTGTGTTAAGCCATTTATAATTTCTTGGTCCACCCACATAATCATAATGATAATAAATTCCATATCCACCTTTGCGATGTTCTTCATTAAGATTTGGAAGCTTACGGATATTGCCCCAGTTATCATCGCACAATAGTAAAGTTATATCATCCGGTACGCGCATTCCTTTATCATAATAATCCTGTACTTCCTTATATAATGCCCAAACCTGCGGCACGCTTTCAATATCTTTTCCAGTAACATTTTTAATTATTTCACGCTGGTCATTTACAATTCTCTGCAGTAACGAAATATTTGCGTCTTCACTCATTGGTTCATCGCCGTCTCCCCGCATTGCCAATGTTATTATGCTTTCAAAGCCATTCATTCTTTCAATACCTTTTTTCCAGAAATCTCTTAAAGCTTTCTCATTCTTTTCATAATTCCAAGGTCCTGCTCCATACCTTCGCCATTCATCATGTGCACGCATCATTGGTTCATGATGAGAAGTACTTATTACAATACCATACTCATTTGCTAATTTTGGATTAAGGGAATCATCATCATAAAAAGCTCTTCCCCACATTGCCGGCCACAAAAAATTTCCTTTTAATCTTAAGATCAGTTCAAATACATGTTCATATAACTTATGATTGAATTTATCAGTCCCAAAATTTTCTACAGACCAACCTGAAAGTGCCGGAGCTTCATCATTAATAAAAATACCCCGGTACTTAACTTTAGGTTCTCCTATTGTAAACCTGCCAGGCAAAACATATATATTCGATTTCTTCTTAACCGGAACATCAGCCCACCAATACCATGGTGAAACACCAATTTTTTCTGAAAGATCATAAACTCCGAAAATTGTTCCTCGTCTATCACTTCCTGCGATTACTAAAGCACGTTCGACATTTGGGAAGGGATTTTCAATGACCTGGATAATGAATGTTTCCCATTTGCCTTCTATATCATGAACATCAAGCTTTTTATCTTCAACAAGCTTATCAATCAAAGAACCTTTACCCAATGTTCCAACTAAAATAATTTCTTTTGAATCTGGGATGCCATCAGTTACAATTTCCGGTTTTGTATTGGTAACTTTAAATATATCAGTTTGAAGATCATGAACAACCCGAACAATTCCAGGATAATCATGCAAACTAATATGAAGCGGAGCAGATTTTCCTGATTCGGAGAGAGTGAATGTTCCTTCATTCTTTTCTGTAGTTATATATGATTTATCATTATCTACTAAAGAAGTTTGTGGATAGATAAATACAGAGAAGAATAACATTATGAGAAGAAGAAGCAGGTAAATGAACCTGAACACAATCTGGAAATCTTCATTTTGTTTCGAATTTCTATTGATGATTTGAACCATCATTATACCTATTCATTTAATTTTATTTAATTTATTCTACTATTCTACTTTAAAAGAGTAATTTTTTTGTTAGTACAAAACCAGTATTGGTTTTTAGTTGATAAATAAATGCCATCAGAAAGTGAATCTGCATTATACTCAACTGAAAAATCCCTTCTGGTTTTTATTCATTTATTAAAGTTTCCACTCCTTTTTCTAGAACAAAAAACAGAACAAAAAAAATAACGTAAAAATATACTTCATAATATTTCTCTTTATGCTTTATTTAATTAAACTCATCTGTCCTGAAAGGAGAAGCAGGAAGTCCTTCCATATTAAATAAATTTGCTCCTTCAGGATTATCAGCCCAAGCATATCTTACGGCAATCGGATTAAGAATTTCATCATTCCAGACAAGGACTTTATCATTTTCTATTTTAGCTTTAGCCCAAATAAATTGTTTGTCTACTCCGGCTATTGCAAAATATTTAAGGTCAGCATCTCCCCTGGCAATTAAACCGCTTCCAATATTGGTAAATGATAATATTATTTTATTTCCATCAACAATCATAGACTGATAAATTGGTCCGGAATAAATTGCATTCTCATCGCCATAAGCAACTTTTTGAGCCACAAGTGCAAGTCGTTTACCAACATCTTTTTTATTTAATGGATGTATATCATTCCATTCTCCGATATCAATAGTTACAGCCATGCCTGTATTAGGTAAGGATAAAGTTTTAAGTTGCGATTCTCGCATTAGTGCCCAATTACTTTCTGAGGGCTGATTTTTAGTCCCCATAAAATTGGGAAGCTGAACAAACAAAAACGGAAAATCTCCCTGGTTCCAATTATTTCTCCAATCCTGAATCAGAGTTGAAAATAATTTATTGTACTCAACAGGTCTTTCTGCATTGGATTCTCCTTGGTACCATGTTACACCTTTGATTCTATAATTTAATAATGGGGCAACCATTGCGTTATATAAGCCCAATGGTTTCCATCTAATAAAAGTCTCACCAACCAACGGATCCATTTCAGCACCAAGTTTATATTGCCATATACCTTTTAAATCTATAGTATCTTGTCCAGATATTATTTCGTAAGGTTTATCAATTACAAATCCACCATTCCCAGAATTATTAATAACACGAATAACAATAGTATTTTCACCTTCTTTTAACAAACTGGAAGATATGTCATATCTTCTTGGAGGGTACTGGTAGCTTGTTGTCCCAACAAATACTCCGTTTATAAAAACGGAATCTGCATCAACAATTCTTCCCAAAATTAATTTTGCGTGCTGCCCGAAAAACGAGGAAGGAATATTGATTTTTTTTCTAAACCATACTACGCCGTTTACTTTTCCAAGTTTTGTGTCAGACCAGTACCCGGGAATTTTCATTGTTGCCCAATTAGATGTATTTAAATCAGGGTTATACCAATTCCCATCCGAGTCTTTATAACCTTCATCCTTTTCATTAGATAAATTATACCATCCCTTAATTCTTGCCTGATCCTGATCCATAATTTGTTTTATCAATGTGCTGTCTTTAAATCGCTGTGCTTCTTTATAATATCCAGGAAATTCTTTTAACGCATCTTCGCTTATCCACGCTTCAGCAGGAGAGCCACCTAAAGCTGCATTTATTAATCCTACAGGAATTTTGTATTTATCATATAGCTCCTTTGCAAAGAAGTAAGACACTGCTGAAAATCTGAGTATGCTTACAGGATTTGTCTTCTCCCATTTTCCCGATTGCAAATCTTTCTGAGGTTCATTAAAATTATATTTATCTGGAACTTCGAAATATCTTATAAATGAATTTTCTGAATTTGCTATTTCAGTTTCATAAACAGGGCTTGCTCTTTCCATTGTCAGTTCCATATTCGATTGCCCGGAACAAACCCAAACATCTCCGATCATAATATCATTAATAGTAATAGAATTGCTTGCATTAATCTGCATTTGATGTGGACCCCCTTCTTTCAATCCCGATAAGGTTATAAACCATTCGCCCTGATTATTTGCATTAGTGTTGTAAGTTGAGTTTATAAAATGCACGGAGACTTTTTCTCCATTCGCTGCCCATCCCCAAATTTTTACTTCAGCATCACGCTGCAATACCATACCATCGCTTATTAATTCAGGAAGCCTAACCTGGCTAAAAGCTGTATAAGAAATTATAATAACAAAGAATGTTATAAGTTTAGTTTTCATTTAATTGATTCATCAATATTATAAATTCTAAAATTTCCGCTCACCTGCAGCATTCCCAATAAATACAGCATTCCAGCATAATAACGATATTTTCCTGTAGGTATTTCAACATTCCATAATTCTTCAACAAAATCTTTCCTGTTATTATTGGTTGAAGAAAGACAAGCAACTGCATTCATTGCAACCAGACCAATATTATGTTCCTGGACTAAAGTTTTTCCATCTAAAGTATAAACTCCTCCGTATTCCCCTATTCCTTGAGAATAAAAGAAATCAAGCAACTTGTTGGATTGAGTTATTGCCCAATCATCTTTTGCAAACCATGTATAATCAACAGCAACATTCATAGCAACACGCCATGCATCATACTGAAAATTATCATTGCCCCCGCCCCATGGATTTTTCGGA
>CAZECH010000112.1:0-8422 GCA_964510675.1 uncultured Ignavibacteriaceae bacterium | reverse complement strand
AGTTTTTGACGTTCTGACTAAACAAAAAGAGAAAGAGAAGTTTGATGACCTTCTTGTAGCTCCTTTCAATTTAAGAAGCACCTTAAAAGAACTAATTGATAAAGAAATTGAAAATAGTGCAGCCGGAAAGAAAGCTTATATCATTCTTAAAATTAACAGTCTTGAAGATCGTAAGATGATAAAACATTTATACAAAGCCTCAAAGGCAGGAGTAAAGATAACTTTAATTATCAGAGGAATTTGCTGTCTTATACCTGATAAAAATATAAAAGCAATTAGCATTGTAGATCGTTTCCTTGAGCATTCCAGAGTTTTTATTTTCTGCGATGGTGGAGATGAAAAAATATTTGTTTCCTCTGCAGATTGGATGACAAGAAATCTAAGCAGAAGAATTGAAGTATGCTTCCCTCTTTATGATGAAGATATTAAAAAGCAAATAAGAGGAATAATAAATATCCAGTTGAACGATAATGTTAAAGTACGAGTCATCAACAAATTTCAGAATAACAAATACAAAAAATCAACAAACAGCATAAGGGTAAGAGCACAGTATGAGGTTCATGAATATCTTAAAAGTTTTAGTTCTTCAGATACTTAAAAGGTTACTAACTCCAAATAATTCAATTTCCTCATCCTTGCCTCTTAATTTATATTTTCCCATACTTAAAAAATCAAAACCATTCTTCTCAGGGAGTTTATTATAAAGTGCGTCGGAAATTAAAAGCTTTTGGTTAAGTGAGTTGCATTGAGACTGAATTCTTGATGTTGTATTTAAAACATCCCCATGAAAAACTATTTCTTTCTTTAAATCTCCAACTTCAGTAACAATAGCTTCCCCAATATGTAATCCTGCTTTAAATTCTGGCTTTAATCCATACTTCTCTGTATAAAAATCTTTTTTATCTTCTATCTTTCTTTTAATCTTAAAGAAACAATTTATGCAGTTATTATTTTCAAGGCCTTTTTTTACTTTCCAGGTTAAAACAACTTCATCACCAACATATTGATAAATATTTCCTGAAGTTTCAATTATTGGATCTGTTATATCATAAAAGAAGTCCTGCAGAAGGCTGCTGTAATTTTGAACGCCAAGCTTCTCACCTAAAGTCGTTGCTGATTTAATATCAAGAAACATAAAAATTCTTTCTTCGGAAGTCGGTCTCCTGTATTTACCAAGTATTGTATTAGCGAGAACTCCTTTACCAAGAATCCTGTTTATCTGCCAGATAAAATTCATCAGCAGGCTGCCGAAAATTGCGAAAAGGAAAATAAAGATGAAATCTGTCCTGAGGAATTCTCTTACATCTTCCCCAAGCAAAGCAGAAACAAGACTCAAATCATCTTCAAGACTCTCATGAATAACAACCACAACAAGTGTGGAAACTGAAATAATTATTATATAATAAAGCGACCGTATAATTAATTCGGAAATGAAACTCAATCTTTTTAATGTTCCGGGAAATACAAACATCTCTGCAGCTGAACTTAATGAGGTAATTAAAGCACCAACTAAAGCACCTTTAATTATTCTATAGAATGTAAACCCAAAAGCAAGATTTGCAAATAGGATTCCTATGACTATTCCTGAAAGAGTAACAATAAAAACAGTTTTAAGTTTATTTTTTATGCCGGGAGTAAGTGCCATTTTTAGTTTTTATTTAAGTATCAGTTATACCGAACTTATTTCAGAATCATTAAAGATGCTGCGATAAATTCAGCACGACCTTAAGTATTTAAAACAGAAATTCAGTCGAAAAATATATAACGGAAGTTTCTACGGAATTTGCAATTTGGAAACTAAAAGTTAATGCCCGGTTCAGATATGAAATCCATAATCCACCGCCAAAAGACGGATGCCATTTTTCCGAATCATCATTATCAATAAATACTCTGCCTGTTTCTGCAAAAGCAAGTAAACCAAGTCTTCCTTTTAAGATTATTTTAGGATCCGCAACATAAAATCTCAATTCTGTCTGTCCAAATAAAGATGCCTTACCAGAAAAACGTTCGCGGTTATAACCTCTTAAATTATTCTGTCCGCCTAAAAAAGCAGCTTTAAAGAAAGGATAAGTTCCAAATAATTTTTCGCCGCCCGCTCTGAATGCAAAAGTTATATCGGTTAAAATATCAGATGTAAAATATGCTCTTGCGTCAAATCCGGCCTTTAGGAAAGAGAATTTATTGTTAAGGATTTCGGGATAATAAAACCCGGATATATTCAAGTAGAATCCCCCATAAGGATTTGTAATGTTGTCCCGTTTATCAAATTCAAGAAAAGAATTAACTCCAAACAATTTAAATACACCTAATCCATATTCAGGATTATCAAAATTATTCAGCAAAGTATCATTCCTGATAAAAGCCTCAGAATAATTATAATTAGCACCAATACCTAAAGAAAAATCCTGGAAAAGTTTCAGCTTAAGAGTTGGATGAATATTTATAAGCTCCCTTTCCAGATGATAAAAACCTGAAACATCAAGGTTTTTATCAAATTGGGTTTCATTCCCGAAGCCGTAATATTTCGTTAATGACAATTCACTTGCATATAAATCTAAATTCAGAACAGCTTCTTTGATCAAAGTATAAAAGTCTCCATTAAAGGAAAATATGTAACTTAAAGTATTTGTAGCAAGAGCCCCGGTTAATTCTATTTTATATTCCTTAGGCACTACTCTGAAATTATAGCTATTTAAAATAAATCCACCGCCAAGAATAAGACCATCATCTGAATTAAAATCAAAAACCGGTATTGCTATCCAATCGCTACCCCTGTCACGTAATGGCGGTTCATATTTTACTGAATCTGGTAGTTCAGGATATTTATCATTATTCCAGTAAGTGCCGGAACCAAATTTAATTTTTGTCTCATCGCCTTTATCATACATAATGGTTTTATTATCAGCATTAGAAAACGGAGTTATTGAAAATAAATATCCATTAACAGTTGAGTTATCTACAAGTTCATCCTGCCCGTTTCCTCCTATAATTCTTACCATTGGACCACTGTCAACATTTCCATTAATTTCCGCTTTATCATCCCCTGCTAAAAGGTTAATTCTGAATTCCTTGGTAAGATTATTATCAAATACTTTATGATATAACGGCTGATCTTTTTTCACATTATTATCCTTATCATACTTATATATTATTACTTCAGTTTCGTCATCATTTAATCTGTTTATCTCAACGTAATCATCTTTTTCACTGCAATAGATTTCAACAATTTCATTTATAAAATCATAATAATCATTTGAGAATTTAAAAAGTTTGTCTCTTCTAGATTTTAATTTGGAAATTAATTCCTCACTGGCTTTCTTATAAAATTCTTGAGGTAGTTGATTTACAGCATGATTAATAAGTTCATCAGTAAGTTTACTATGAACAAAAGTTGTAACTGAATCCCAGCTGTGCTTATCAATCTCGGGAAGTAATCTTCTGTCCAAATATCTTCCATTCCATGTAATATCTTCAACCTGGGGATAGTTGTAACCAAAATTTGTCAATTGTGGGGTAAAGTAAGAAGCAATTGAAGGAAGAAGTCCATCATATTTTGCAAATGCCTGGTCTCTGTCTCTTGGAATCGGTTGCCAAACCTTAACATCACCTTTATCATATCTTGCCCATCTCCATTGATCAGTATGCCTGTCCCAATCGCCAAGAAAAATATCAATCAATTTTGCTTTTAGATACTCTGTTTTATCTACTTTTTGTTCTCTCTTTTTCTCAAGAGTTTCAAACAACTTAAGTGTACCTGAAACTTTGTCAGCATCTTCAAATCCCTTTTTACCTTCTTCACCTTCATCCGGATGTATTTCAATCATTCCAAGTAAATTAGCAAACTCACTTCTGAACTCACCAAGTTTTTCATTATCAGGTATATAAACTAAAAATGGTTTCGACTGTAAAACACCAACTGCATCGAGAAATGGAGCAACAACAAGCGGGGCTAAAGGATTTGATGTGCTGATCTGATCCTGTAATATATCAGCAACTACAGATTCTTGTAATTCCTCCGGTAAAACTTTTTTAGGATCTTTATTCAGTGATCGGAATTTCCAGATTCTCCCATCCTCACCTTTAAACTTTAAAGATTTTGTCTGGAATCCACCTCCTTTCTCAATTGGAGTTAAACCACCAGCAAATTTTTCAAGATCAAGAATTTCAACTTCAAGAGGCGTTGTCCAGAGATCACGCCAATGAGCACCAAAGAAAAATTCATGAAGCCATCCTGCTTCATATTCAGGTCCGGGAATTTTAGTAATATATTCTTTAGAATAATTATTCTGCGACATTGAATTAATAGAGAATATTCCAAAGAAAAATGTAAACATGAAGATTGTTTTTTTCATAGGGATTTCATTTTATATTAATGAAACAACCAGGTTGAAAATGTCTCTTCACAAATTCCATTATCATTTATCACAAATACCCCAAGTCTTATCTTTTTATCGCTTAGAAAATCTAATTGCATAAATCCCGGGTTTAACAATGAAAGAATACTTTTATCGCCATAACTCAAAGTATTGTCGTGAGTAGATGTACCAAATCCGCTAACCAAATAAATATTGTTATTAATCCCTTCTATTACCTGCAAAGAATGTTCATGTCCCGCAGCATAAATAACTTTATTATATTTTGATAAAACTTCTTCCATCCTTTCAATATAATTTTTATAATGAGAGTTAGACATATCCTGTGGAGAAATTCCTGCCATACGGGCTAACGGATAAATTGAACCAATAACAGGTAAAGGTATCCAGAGATATTTACCAAAATCCTGGACAGGAAAAATGTGAGCCTTCCAGTCAAAGTATCCTCCATGTGGTCCATAAGTATCAAGAGGATGATGACCAGCTAAAATAATATGCCTTTCTCCGGATGTTCTTATAAGAGTATCAATAGAATTAATAACCTCATTTTTAGTAATTGGATCACAATTGCAATTTGAGGTATCCGGTTTGTTATCATTATGAAGCCACCATTGAGTATCTATGAAGATAAGTCGTACTTTATTTCCAAAATCTCTGTAAACAGGTCCGGGGCAGCCATCCTTAGGTAAAATTTCGATCAAAGGAATATTCAAATCAATGTATTTACACATTCGCTGAACTCTATCCCAACCATCTAAACCTCCATCTCCCCAATCGTGATTACCGGGAATAAAAATACCTTTGGTTCCGCTGTTCTTCATTACGTTTATTTGTTCCTCGAGACAGTTTTTGGTTATTTCATAATAAAGATCTTCTTCAGCCTCAAGCCCGAAAGGATAAATATTATCACCAAGAAAAACATTTATTGTTTTGTCAGGAAGCAAGCTTGCTCTTTTTTCCATTTCAAAAAGAACAGGTTCTCTCAAATTAAGAGATGGTTCACCTGCATCGCCAATCAATAAAACGCGGTAATCAATTTTAGAATCTTCAGCTTCATCAACTTTCTTTTCCTGTCCATCCCTTAAATAATAACTCGTTGAGCAACCGGAGCAGATTATTAGCAGGAATAAAAAATAGAAAATATTTTTCATTAAGAAATAATTCAGATTAAGTTGAGAAAGATTATGATTACGATAAAGAGTAAAAACCAGAAATTTATTCCGATTACAGAAGTCTGATTCAAAAAATTATGCAAGCCCAATTCTTTTAATCAGAGCCTGGAAACGAGAATCCGAATTAAGTTGTGTCCATTCAGGATGAACATTCAGAAAAATCATTCCACCTGATTTATCTTCAAAAGCAAGATCAAGGTGATGAAAAACTTTATCATAATCTTTTAATCCGGCATAAAGAATTGCAAATTCCATATTTAAAGTGCCCGAATCCTGGCTTTGGTATTTAATTAACTCCTGCAAATATTCTTCGGCTTTATCCATCATTCCAAATTTAGCATAAGCATAACCAAGAAGTGATAATGATTTTATTTCATTACCGGACAGCCTTTGAATTTCTTTAAAGGTTTTAATTGCCTTTACAAATTCACCTTTAGCAATATAAGCCATACCAAGCCCCTGAAGAGAAAGAATAAAATTCGGATCCAATTCAAGCGTTTTATTAAATTGGTTAATTGCTTCATCATACATTCGTAAATAATAAAAAGCATTACCAAGAAAATTATTTATAGGAAGTGAAAGCGGATCCATTGTATGAGATTTTTCAACTTCTGTCAATGCTTCCCTGCATCTCCCGGTTGCAATCAAATAAAGTGAATATGTGTAATGTACATCAGCTGAACCCGGATTTATTTCCAAAGCTTTTTGAAAGGAATTGAATGCACCTGCCCAATCCCAGTCATAAAACATTTGAACAAGTGCCAGTGAGAAATGGGAATCACTTAAAGAATCATCAAGCTTCATCGCCTTCAACGCATATTCTTTAGCTTTAGGATATGCTTCTTTCGGATGTAGATAATTCATTGAAGCAAGTACTAGATAACAGCTTGATAAGCCAACATAGGGTAGGGTAAAGTGAGCGTCTATTTTTAAGGCTTCTTCATTGCATTTTATTGATCTTTGAAAATCATCATAATTCCATTTGTTCCAGTAATACCTTGCTTTCAAAAACAAATTATAAGCTTCAAGGTTATATGTTTTTTGTTTTACAAGAGGTTCTTTTATATCCTTATAAGAAAGTTTTTCACGGAGCCTTGTGGCTATTTCATTAGATATCTCATCCTGAATTTCAAATATATCCTCTAATTTTCTATCGTAGGTTTCAGACCATTGGTGGTATCCATCTTTTGTATTTATAAGCTGTGCAGTTATTCTTACACGATCTCCAATTTTTCTTACACTTCCTTCCAATACCGTATTAACACCAAGCTGTGAACCAATTTGCCGTATATCTTCATTCCTTCCTTTAAAAGCAAAGGAAGATGTACGTGATGTAACCATTAAACCATCAACTTTTGTAAGAGCATTTAATATTTCTTCAGTTATCCCATCGCTGAAATATTCATTTTCAGAATCTGGACTCATATTGACAAAAGGTAAAACAGCGACACTGAATTTGCTTGATACAGCTTTTTTCTTTATATCTTCCACAGAAGGAATTGCCAAACCTGGTGATGAAAGAGCATATAATTTTACAGGATTAGTCACATTCTTAAGTTCAAATTTCCCCAAAGCAACAGCTTCAAGGTTATCCTGATTTTTTATTTCATCATAAACTTTATCAGAAATGAATACTCCTCCGGGAATTGACAGGTTTTCAATTCTTGAGGCAACATTAACGGCATCACCATAAACACCTTCATCATCATATACAACATCACCAACGTGAATCCCGATTCTTATCGGAACAACCGGATCTTTTTGTAATTCAGTCTGGACTTCTTTTGCACAGTCTGCAGCTTCAATCACACTTCCAAAAATACTAAGAGTACCATCCCCATAATATTGAAGGACTTGACCTTTATGTTCGAAAACTTTTTCTTCCAGGATATTTTTCTGTCTGTCCCGAAGCACTTTTGCTTTTTGCTCATTGTTTTGCATAAGGGCAGTATAGCCTACCATATCAGTAAACATAATAGCTGCAAGCATTCTTATTTTGGTCTGTAACATCTTAAGCGGATTGATAATTAAAAAAAATCAGAATCTCATTAAATAAAATCGTAAAATTAAATCTTGATTAAAAACCATCTATACTATTTTTCAGTAGCTTCAAGCATTATTTTTTCAGCAATGTCTTTCCCAAGATAAACATCTATAAAATAATGAATAACATATAAAATTGGCGTTAAAATAACTGCGATTGAAAATTTGTATATATAATTTACTATCCCGATAGCAAGTACAAGTTTTATATCCCAACCTGCTCCTAAATAAAATGCAATAAACAAGACAACAAAACTATCAATGAATTGTGAAACAAGAGTTGATCCGGTAGCTCTTAACCAGATTTTGGAATTGCCGGTTTTCTTCTTTACAAAATGAAAAACCGTTACATCAACTAACTGTCCAATTAAAAACGCTACTAAAGAACCGATAATAATCCAAAGGCCTTGTCCAAAAATAGTATTGAAAGCAAGATCCATGTTAACAATTCCTCTTGGTGTCTCACGTTCAATCCAGAAATCGGCAGATGTCAAACCTATTGAAAGATAAACCAAAAGAAATGCATAAAGGATAAGGCTTGCAGCAGTGAAAGAGATAAACCTTACACCTCGTCTTCCGAAGTATTCGTTTATTATGTCAGTCATTATAAAAACAACAGGCCACAATAAAACCCCTGCAGTAAGATTAAATGAAAGGTCAAAACCAAAAATGTTAAGATTTGCAGGGGAAATGTTAAAAGTTTTTTCCAGCGAAAAAATTTTTACACCAATAAATTCTGCAAGAAGAGCATTTGCAATAAAGAATGAGCCCAGAATATAAAAGAGCCTTGTGCTTTTTTCTTTCATAACTTAAGGAATTTATTATTAATTTATA
>CAZECH010000111.1:7029-8496 GCA_964510675.1 uncultured Ignavibacteriaceae bacterium | reverse complement strand
TTTATAGTATAATAGAAAAAGATAACTTGTAATCAAAAAATAAAGAAATACTAACTTAAAAATTCCTTTCACTTTCATTTCCCCTATGATCTTTGATTAACTATAAACGTGTATTAAACACTTGATAAAACTTAGCTCTAAATTTCAATATTATCAAATGATAATGGTATTGAGAAACTTTTTAAAAGCTCATTGTTAAAGATTTTGGAATTTAAAATAGTAGAAATATGCCTTTATTCTTAAGTTTCGTATGTAAAAAAGTATTTAAATGGAAATTCAAATAAAAAAAGTAAATACTTCACAGGAGTTAAAACGATTTGTTGCGTTTCAATATTCTTTATATAAAGATAACAAATACTGGGTACCACCAATTCGCCGGGATGAATTAAAATCTCTTAAAAAAGATAAAAATCCTGCATTTGATTTCTGTGAAGCAACATATTGGTTAGCATACAGAAATGGGAAAATTGTAGGCCGGATTGCCGGTATAATTAATCATAAATACAATGAAAAATGGAATGTTGAAAAGGCACGTTTTGGATGGTTTGATTTCATTGATGAACAAGAAGTTGCCTCAGCTCTTTTAACTGCTGTAGAAAAATGGGCTGCTGGGAAAGGTATGAAAAGTATTCAAGGTCCTTTAGGATTTACTGATATGGATGGGGAAGGTACATTAGTAGAAGGGTTTAATGAAGTCAGTACTTTGGGTGCAATTTATAACTTTCCTTATTATCCAAACCTGATTGAAGGTTGCGGCTACATAAAAGATATCGACTGGGTAGAATATGAAGTTACATTACATTCTGAAATAGATGAAAAAATAATAAGAATTGCAAAAATTGCTTTAGAGAGAAACAAACTTAAAATTCTTAAAATCAAAAAAGCAAAAGAAATGCTTCCATTTGCAAAAGAGTTATTTTATCTGCTTAATGAATCATACAAAGATCTTTACGGTTTTGTGGAATTATCTGACAAGCAAATTGATATGTATGTAAAGCAATATTTTGGATATATAATTCCTGAGTATGTTCCTGTTGTTTTGGATTCCGATAATAAAGTTGCTGCATTTGGTATAACAATGCCATCTTTATCACGAGCATTACAAAAGAATAAAGGGCATCTTTTTCCTTTTGGTTTTATCCAGATATTAAAGGCAATGAAAAATAACAGGAATGTGGATCTTTATCTTACAGCTGTGCGTCCGGATCTGCAGAATAAAGGAGTTAATGCTATACTAATTCATGAAATGAACAAAGTATTTATAAAAAATAAAATCGAAAAAGTTGAGACTAACAGGGAGCTGGAAGTAAATACTAAAGTGCAGGCGCAATGGAAATTTTTTGATCGCCGGCAGCATAAGAGAAGGAGATGTTACAGGAAAGAATTATAAGATTAGAAAAAAAAGTGAGTTAAACAATAACCATTTCTTTCTTGCATTTATAGCTATTATTTCCCAATTTCATCTTC
>CAZECH010000111.1:0-6929 GCA_964510675.1 uncultured Ignavibacteriaceae bacterium | reverse complement strand
AACAATAACCATTTCTTTCTTGCATTTATAGCTATTATTTCCCAATTTCATCTTCAATTAATTTCAAATTCTTCCATATTTTCCGGAGTAATTTGTATGGCAGAAAATAATTCTACTTCAAACTTCAAACCTTATATATCTCCCAAAGACTTTATTCCTGAATTCACACCAAAAGCAATTATACTTGGTGCAATATTCGGAATTATTTTTGGTGCAGCAACTGTTTATCTTGGATTAAAAGTTGGCTTAACAGTAAGTGCATCAATTCCTATTGCTGTTCTTGCAATTGCGGTTTTTAAGAAGATCGGCAAGTCAACAATTCTTGAAAACAACATTGTACAAACAATTGGCTCTGCAGGGGAATCTGTTGCTGCCGGAGTTGTATTTACAATTCCCGCCTTACTTTTTTTACCGGGTGGAAGCGATTATTTCCAGTATTTCCAGATTTTTGTTCTTGCACTTGCAGGTGGAATTCTTGGTGTGCTCTTTATGATTCCTCTGAGAAGATCACTTATTGTAAAAGAGCATGGTGTGCTTCCTTATCCCGAAGGAACAGCCTGTGCAGATGTTCTTGTGGCAGGTGAGAAAGGAGGCAATCTTGCTAGAAAAGTTTATTATGGTTTAGGGATTGCATTCCTTTATAAATTCTTAATGTCAATAATCGGTTTATGGAAAGATATCCCCCAATATGTTTTTGATCGTAAGTCAGCTTTACCAAATGGAACTATAAATGGAGAAATTACTCCTGAACTTTTAGGAGTTGGCTATATTATCGGACCAAAGATTTCAGGAATTATGGTTGCCGGAGGTGTTCTCTCATGGCTGGTTTTAATTCCTTTAATTACTTTTCTTGGTGATAGTCTTACTATAATTGTTCCTCCCGGTAGAAAACTTATTTCGGATATGTCTGCTGCCGAAATATGGAATAATTATATAAGATATATTGGTGCCGGTGCTGTTACATTTGGCGGAATTATTACACTCATAAAATCTTTCCCAACGATTATTAGTGCTTTCACTGATTCATTTGCTGATCTTAAAGAGAGTCGTTCATCTGCAAAAGTAGAAAAGCAGAGAACAGAAAAGGATATTCCGCTTGTTTTTGTGCTGGCAGGAAGTATTCTTCTAGTAATATTTATGGCTGTAATCCCGTCCATTCCTACAAATCTTTTATCTGCAATTATGATTGTTATTTTCGGATTCTTCTTTGTTACAGTATCCTCAAGAATTGTAGGACTGATCGGTTCTTCTTCAAATCCAATATCAGGAATGACAATAGCATCACTGATGGCTACATCATTAATTTTTGTTGGAGTTGGATGGACGGGAGATGCTTATCAGCCAATTGCACTTGTAGTTGGTTCAATAGTATGCATTGCAGCAGCCAATGCAGGAGCAACATCTCAGGATTTAAAGACCGGGTACATAGTTGGTGCAACTCCTGTTAAACAGCAGATTGGATTAATAATCGGAGTGCTTGCATCTGTTGTAGTAATTGGTTTTACACTTCTATTGCTTGAAAATACTCTTGGAATAGGTGTAATAACAGAAGAACATCCAAATCCTTTACCGGCACCTCAGGCAACTTTAATGGCAACTGTTATTAAAGGATTGCTTAGCCAGAATCTTCCATGGGGTTTGGTTTTGGTAGGAATGGGAATAGCCGCTGTTATGGAATTAAGTGGAGTTCGTTCACTTCCTTTTGCGGTTGGTGCTTACCTTCCGCTTTCAACAACGAGTCCTATTTTTATTGGAGGATTAGTTAAATGGTTTGTAGATAAAAGAAAACAAACCACAGAAGAATCGGAAATTGGTCCGGGAGCTTTGTTTAGTTCAGGTTTAATTGCAGGTGGAGCTTTAACCGGAATATTAATTGCAATCTTAATAGGCACACCATTCGGTGTTGATGCTGCAGGCAATGAAATTTCTATAATGGATAAACTTAATACAGGCATAGCTGAAACAATTGGTCCTGCCGGAGATATCATATCCCTTATTCTTTTTGCAGCACTTGCTTCTATTCTGTTTAAGTTTGCAATGAGTAAAGAGGAAAAAATTTAATTATGACAGACGCAGGTAACGGAGTCACTAAAGAACCAACGGCTTTATACAGGTGGGTGGTTCTTGTTTTTTTAAGCCTCGCAATGTTCGGTAACTATTATATTTATGATAGTATTGCACCTGTCTTTGATCTTCTTTCAAGTCAATTAAAATTTACTGATCAGCAGTTAGGTCTTTTTTATTCAGTATATAGTATTGCAGCTATTATTGTTCTGCTGATTGGAGGATACATCATTGACAAATTCGGTACAAAAAAATCAGTTTTTTTATTCGGCGCTGTTTGCCTGGTTTCAGCTTTTATCACTGCAGCAACTCCCGAACTGGAAATTATGTTAGCCGGAAGGTTTGTACTTGGTTTAGGTGCCGAACCGCTTATCGTTGCAGTTACAACTGCACTTGCAAAGTGGTTTAAAGGAAAAGAATTAAGTTTTGCGTTTGGAGTTAATCTTTTGATTGCCAGATTGGGTTCTGTTTCCGCGGACTGGTCACCTTCATTTGCCAGAGATTTATACTCAAACTGGCAGGATCCTTTATGGCTTGCAACAGCTTTTGCAGGAATATCAGCCGGAGGAGCTGTACTATACTGGATATCTGAGAATAAAGCTGCAAAAAGATATAATTTAAGCGAAGAAGAAAAGACAGAAAAACTTGAACTCCGGAATCTTTATAAATTCAGCCGTTCATATTGGTATGTTGTTGCACTTTGTGTTGTATTTTATTCTACAGTATTTCCTTTCAGAGCTTTTGCAATAAAATATTTTATTGAAGCACACGGTTTATCACGTGATGCCGGCGGTGCGTTAAACAGTGTCTTACCTCTTGCTGCAGGATTTGCAACTCCGCTCTTCGGTTTAATGGTAGACAGAATTGGAAAACGTTCACTCTTCATGGCTATTGGCTCTCTGGTTTTATTACCTCTCTTTCTTGTTGTTACTTATCTTCCTGCAGGACCTGATATTTCCTTAACAGTTCCTTTTCTGGGAAGTTATACCTGGCCACTTACTTTGATTATTGTAATGCTTTTGCTTGGTGTAGCCTTTTCTCTTATTCCTGCGATTATGTGGCCTTCAGTTGCATACATTGTTGACCAGAAGAGATTAGGTTCAGGTTATTCATTAATGACCTTGTGTCAACAGGTTGGGATGGCTCTTATTCCCTGGCTGATTGGTTTTACAAATGATGCTTTTATGGCCGGACCGGATAACCCTTCAGGGTACACCCCGGGAATGTGGATATTTACTGCCTTAGCTTCATTAGGATTAGTTTTTTCTTTCCTTCTGTGGAAAACTGAAAAAGGTCCCGGCGGTCATGGTCTTGAAACCATAACAACAAAAACCGGAGTTAAGAATTAAGGTTAGTTGATCAGAAGCTAAAACAATTTTTAGTCTTTTTTAAATCAATCAGGTAAGAAATCATAATTTAGAAAAGCGCCTTTATATGAAAAAAAGTATTACTATACTTTTCATTTTTATTTTGATTTCTATCTCATTAACAAAAACCTACGCTCAGGATGATTGTTTTGGTTTAGGTTCTATATTCAGCTCGATACTTTATAGCGGGATTCATGGAGGCTATGGTTTCCAGCAGTTTAGTGCAGAAGGTTTTAATAATAGCAATAAAGCTTTTAATGAGGATCCATCAAGAAATTTTTCAGAAAAAATGGATGAATTTGGTACTGCTGCAGGGTTTAAATTTGGAATTAATCTTTTCCAGTTCTTAGTCGATGATTGGATTATAGGAATGAAATTATCATACCATATACTAAAAGAACAACATGAATCTACTGAAAATCTTGCAGCCGGGGGAACCGCCATAACAGAATATGAACTGACTTATTATTCATTTCATGCGGGCTTATCATTTGCTTATTATATTTCAAAACATCTTGATTTGAAAATTGCTGATTTAATGTTAACGTTCAACTCTGCTGATCTTGAATACAGGTTTAATCAAACAAACCAGCCCGCTATTGAGCAGGAATTAAGCAGTATAAATAACCCTATTGGTTTTAATGCCTCCACAGGACTTACTTTTTATATAATTCCTCCATACATAGCTATTGAAGGAACGATTGGGTATTCTTTCTTTTCAATTGATGAAATGAGAGGTTCAGGTAATGCTATAACAAACTTTATAGACGGAGGAGGTTTATACGCTTTTGCACAACTTAATATTGCAATTCCATTTAATTGATATTGTTTGTAAGTTAAATCAGACACTGTTGAGGTATTATGGTTTTTCGTATAACGGTATTTTTTTTCATCTTGTTTATTTCCGCAGTAGCTCTTAATGCACAATCATCATTTGGGTTTGGCTGCCTCGGTTTTGTTGGTGGTTATGGCGGATTCAGTTACCAGGAATATAAACCTAACGGATTAAATAATTATATAAGCACCTTCAACGACAAAAGAAGCGATTCCCTTGTTTCACCTATGGAAGATTTTGGCAAAGCACAGGGATATAGAGTTGGATTAAATTTCTTCCGCGCAAAAATTGAAAATTTTGTTTTAACTACTAAAGGCTATTACCAGTCTATCTCTGAAAAACATGAATCATTGGAAAGACTTTTTGCCGGTACACAGTCAACTACAATGAAACTTGAAATGAGGAATTGGGGAGTCGGTGTTGACCTTGGTATTTCTCTCACAAAATTTGTAAGCTGGAAAGTATTAGATGGCGCTGTACATTTTAACAATATTATTTTTACAAAAACTGAAAATTTAACAGGTGCGCAGACTAATATAGAAAAATACAAAACCGAATCCACCGCATTTGGCTATTCAATCGGTACAGGTTTCATACTGGAAATAATTGATGAATATTTCAGTATAGAAGGATTGGCAGGTTATACAAAACTTTCTGTAGATAACCTTAAGACAGATGAGGGAGTATGGCTTACTGAAAATGAAAATTCAAATATACCTATGACTAATTTTATTCATTCCGGTGGTTTTAATGCAGTGATACAATTTAATGTGGGATTCCCCCTGTAAAATGAATGGATGAAAAAGCGAATGAATGAATGAAGATAAAATCATTTAATCATTTAATCATTTTCTTTGAACAACCATTCATTCATTCAGCTTCGCAATAAATTCACATAATAGAACAATAAAAAATTATTTTATATGAAATTAACCAAACTTGATTCAGCTTCCATAATTGCAATCCGCGATTGTATGGGTGCAAAGAGGAATGAAAAAATTCTGATCATATCTGATGAACAAAAAAGAAAAATCGGATTTTCGCTTTATGAAAATGCTTTAAGACTTGGACATGAAGCATTCTATGTTGAAATGAAATCGAGAAAGCAGAATGGGGAAGAGCCTCCAAAAGAAATTGCAGAGCTTATGCAGAAGTTTGATGTTGTTTTTTGTCCTACCACAAAATCTTTGACACACACTAATGCAAGAAGGGCAGCTTCTGCAAATGGAGTAAGAGTTGCAACTTTCCCCGGAATAACTGAAAATGTAATGATAAGAGGAATGAATGCCGATTATAAAAAAATTGCAAAGCTTTCAATAAAGCTTGTGAATATTCTTGAACAAGGAAAAAAGATAAGAGTAACTGCACCTGCCGGAACTGATATATCTTTCAGCATTGAAGGAAGAAAAGCAATTGCAAGCAAAGGTTTATTCCATAAAAAAGGAGAGAGTGGGAACTTACCAACAGGAGAAACATTTTTAGCTCCTGTTGAAGGAACAGCAAATGGAGTTTTTGTTGTAGATGGTTCGATGGCAGGGTTAGGCTTGATTAAAAATGCTAATATTAAAATCGAAGTTGAAAATGGTTATGCAACAAAGATAACAGGGGGAGTTCTTGCAAAGAAATTAACACAACAGCTCGATGCAGTTGGTAAAGATGCAAGAAACATTGCTGAGTTTGGAATCGGAACAAACGACAGTGCAAAGTTAAGCGGGGTTCTTCTTGAAGATGAAAAGGTTATGGGAACAATCCATATTGCTCTTGGAAATAATGTTTCAATGGGAGGAAGTGTAAATGTACCTCTTCATCTTGATGGAGTGATAAAGAAACCAACCGTTTATATGGATGATAAGCTTTTGATGAAAGATGGGAAGTTATTAGTTAAGTAATTATCCATGATGCGACCTTAAAATGTCATTCCCACGAAAGTGGGAATCCAATTTTAGGCGTTATAGATTCCCGTCTTTACGGGAATGAAAAATAATTCCTTTATTCTTCTCATTCATTTCTTTATTTTTACATTTAATAAAATAATTATTTAGGAAATTTTTAATGTCTTTACTCCCTATTACTCTTTTTGGAGATAAAATACTTCGTAAAAAAACAAGTAAGGTTACCGAAGTTGATAACAAAACTATAGAGCTAATTAAGAATATGTTTGATACTATGCGGAACGCCAATGGTGTTGGGCTTGCTGCTAACCAGGTTAATGCAGATAAACAAATTTTTGTTATTGATATCTCCGGGGTGGAAGGATATGAAGAGAACAAACCTATGACGATAATTAACCCGAAGATTATTGAAAAATCTGAAGAAAAAAACAATATAGAAGAAGGCTGCCTCAGTATTCCGAATATAAGAATTGAAATAGAAAGGTCTAAAGAAATTATTATTTCCTACCAGGATATTAATCTTAAAGAACATAAAGTAAGAGCCAGTGATGTTTTAGCAAGAGTCATGCTGCACGAATATGATCATCTGCAGGGAATTCTTTTTACTGATTATCTATCCGACAAGCAGAAGAAAGAATTAAAAAATGATTTTGACAAAATCAGGAATAGGGAAATAGAAGTTGATTACCCGGTATCAGGAATCGCCGGTTGATTTACGATGAACATAATTTTTATGGGCAGTGCTGATTTTTCAATTTCCTCCCTGGAAAC
>CAZECH010000110.1:0-8564 GCA_964510675.1 uncultured Ignavibacteriaceae bacterium | reverse complement strand
TGGTGAAATACAATGCAGAGGATTAGGAATGAAGGTTGAAGCTTTTGATGAAAATGGAAACTCAGTTATAGAAAAGAATGGAGAACTTGTTTGTACAAAACCTTTCCCATCTATGCCTGTTTCCTTTTGGAATGACCCTGATGGTGTAAAATATACAACTGCATACTTTAATGATTTTCCCGGTATATGGAAACATGGAGATTTCATAAAGATTACGGAGAATGGCGGAGTAATAGTTTATGGAAGATCTGATGCGACTTTAAATCCCGGAGGTGTGAGAATAGGTACTGCAGAAATTTACAGGATTGTTGAGGCAATGGAGGAAATTGATGATAGTATTATTATTGGCCAAAACTGGAAAAATGATATAAGGATAATTTTATTCGTAGTGATGAATAAAAATCATACCTTCAATGAAGACTTGGTAAAGAAAATTAAATCGAATATACATACTTCTGCATCGCAAAGACACGTTCCTCATAAGGTTTTACAGGTAGAAGATATTCCCAGAACATTGAATGGCAAGAAAGTTGAGTTAGCTGTTTCAAGATTAATTCACGGTGAAAAAGTTGAAAATAAAGCTGTTTTGGCTAATCCTGAATCATTATTTTTATTCAAAAAAATATTGCCACTTTTATCTGAATAATCTATATATTTACCCCTCTAAAATTTTCAATGGATATTGAAATGGATTTTTCTCAGGAAGAAATAAAAGGAATTCTTGTTAAGCATGTTCATCTTACACGTGCAACGAAGGATAATGCTGAGGCGTTTAAAAAATTCCTGATGAAAGATATTTCAAATGGAAAAGAGAAATTATTAATTGATCTTAGTGAATGTGAATTTATCGATTCAACATTCATTAGTTCTTTGGTGATAGCCCTTAAGGCAGTTACTCAGAAAAATGGAACTCTTAAAATTGTTGCTCACAATACAGATATTTCATCTGTTCTTGAATTAACAGGAATGGCGAAAGTATTTGAAATTTATAAAGACATTAAAGAAGCCATTACCAGTTTTAAATAATTTTTTTATTGATCCCACCGGTTTTTCAATTCTTCTGAAAAATTTTTAGTATGATGGCAGTTATGAATTTTTATGGTTGAAAGTTGAATATAATTCATTACCTGTGAATATGCCTATTTCGAAATAATCCATTTTATCCATCTTCCTGCTTACTTAATTTTTTAAAGCTTCCTGAAAAGGGAGCTTTTTTAATTTAAATAAAAGTTGTGTTTCAGCAATAATAAACAGTAATATTAAAATATTTTTCAGATGCCGGATTAATTCCGGCATTTCTGTTTTATCCTAAAACTTTTTCAAATTTAACAACTTCGAGTTTCGCTTTTTTCCATCCGACAATCCCGGGGAGATAATTATAGATTTTGTTAAAACCATTTGCTTTTAAAATGCTTGCTGCAATACTTGATCTTTCTCCTGAAGTACAATAAATAAGGATATCTTTGTCTTTTGGGATCAACTCAAGGTTATCGGAAATATATCCTGTAAAAATATTTTCTGCTCCGGGAATAAAACCATCAAGATATTCCGATTTATTTCTTACATCAATAACATAAGAATGTAAAATCATTTTTTTCATTTCTTCTGTTGATATTAAATCAATTGATGAAGTTTTAATACCATTCTCTTTTAACAACTCAATATTATCAAAATAACCAAAGATATTATCCAGCCCAATCCTTAATAATTTTTTATTGATTTCTTCAATCCTGTCATCTGAAGCAATAATAACAAATGGTTCATCATAGTTTAATATCCATCCTGCCCAGTTACTAAATGAGTTATTAGCCTGGATATTTATAGTTCCTGCAATATGTTCATTTGCATAAATCTTGTTATTTCTTGTATCTATAACCTTATAATTTTTGTTAATTGCTTCCTGGAATTTTTCTATAGATAATTTTTCCGGCAAATGGATTTGTTCAATTATATTTGGACCAAGCTTATTAAACTTTTTCATCATTGCAAAATATTTAGGAGGTTCAGGTTGTCCTTCAAGCAGCTTATTTATAAACTCCTCTTCATCATTAATCTGCAATGCCCAATTAACAATCTTTTCATAACCAACAGTAGAATTCAGAACTGCACCTAATGCTTTTCCACAAGCTGAACCAGCCCCATGTCCTGGCCAAATTTGTATATAATCAGGAAGAGTTTTAAATCTCTTTAATGATTTAAACATTTGTCTTGCACCGGTTTCCATTGTACCTGTAACACCAGCTGCTTTTTCAAGAAGATCTGGTCTTCCAATATCTCCAACAAATACAAAATCTCCGGTAAAAAGCATTACTGGTTTATCTGCGGTTTTAGTATCAGTTAAAAGAAATGAAATATGTTCAGGTGTATGTCCCGGAGTATGTAGTATTTCAAACCTTAAATTTCCAACTTTAATTATATCCTTATCATTTAATCCAATATGAGAATATTGATATTGCCACTCTTCTCCGCCTTCATTAGAAAGATAAATATTTGCACCTGTTGCATTTGCAAGTTCTCTTGCACCACTCAGGAAGTCAGCGTGAATATGTGTCTCAGTTATGTGAGTAATTTTTAATCTCTGCCTTTTGGCTATTTCCAGGTAAGTATCAGTATCCCTTTTAGGATCAATAACAACTGCTTCTTTTGTTTCCTGGCATCCAATGAAATAACTGCCTTGAGCCAAACCTCTTTCATAAACATGTTCGAAATACATATTATTTTTCTCTTTGGTTTGAATATTATAAAGTTTTTCTGCACTCTATTGGGGAGATATAGAGAGTGGCATTTCTATTTCTCAAGCGACTCATCCCAATCTAGAATGCCTGAGCTAAGATTAAAGATATTTTTAAAACCTAATTTTTTCATTAATACTCCTGCGTGATGACTTCTGTTGCCGCTTCTGCAATAAAGATAATAGTTTTTTTCCCTATCAAGCTTCTGAATGTCATCTGCGAAAGAAGGATTATAAATATTCATCAAAATAGAATTAGGAATGTGCCCATCATTATATTCCCGTGTAGTTCTAATATCAAGCAACACTCCATTGCTGTCTTCCTTAATCTTTTCAGAAAACTCTTGTGGATCAAGTTCATTTATTGAATTATCAATCATTTATTATATCCTGTTTTATTTTTATGAAACTTCTTTTATGATTATGTAAATTCCCATTACAAACACAAACCAGCCAAAAGCAGGTTTTAACTTTTTTCCTGAAATTCGCTTTGATAAAAATGATCCGATAAAAATTCCAATCACTGCTACACCAGAAACTTCAAAAAGAAAAAGCCAATTAATAATCTGTCCGCTTCCAATATCACCGGTAAAACCTATTAAAGATTTAATTGCAATTATTAATAAGGATGTACCTATTGCCATTTTCATCGGAAGTTTAGCCAATACGACAAGAGCCGGGATTATTAAAAACCCTCCGCCAGCTCCGACGAGTCCGGTTAACAATCCAACAACAAAACCTTCTGCAAATATTAAAGGATAGTTAAAAGTATTATTCTCAATAACGGATTCTTCTTTATTATTCCTTATCATAGAAATTGAAGACATAAGCATTAAAACTGCAAACACAATAAGAAGAAATGTTCCTTTAGTTATCGTATATCCATTCAAAGAAATAACAACATCTGGTAAGAATGGGATGATATAAATCCTTGTAAAAAACACAGCAATAAAAGCAGGGATCGAAAAAACCAAAGCAGTCTTATAATCTAAAAGATTCTCTTTCATACAATGAATTGATCCAACTAATGCTGTTAATCCTACAATAAAAAGTGAATAACCAGTTGCAAGAACAGGTTCAACATTAAAAAGATAAACAAGGACGGGAACCGTTAGTATTGAACCTCCGCTTCCAATTAAGCCAAGTGATATTCCAATAAGAACTGCAGATATAAATCCAAGAACTTCAAGCATTTAACGTTAAGCAATTATTGTTAATGAGCCAATATGATGAATTATAAAATATTTGGATTCTTAATTATATATATATATTAACTTGACTTATTAGTCAATTATTAACTTCATTTACTTCACTTTTTGGAGGATGGTAGTTATATTTTACTAACTAATTCAGAAATTAAGGATTTTTTAATGCCGGGAAATTAAGAAATTGCGGTATTGGGAGGAGGACCAGGCGGTTATGTAGCTGCTATACGTGCTGGTCAACTTGGTTTTAAAACTGTTGTAATTGATTATCGGCCTTTAGGTGGAATTTGTCTTAATTGGGGTTGTATTCCTACAAAATCGCTTCTAAGAAATGCGGAAATCTATGATACTGTTAAGAATCATGCAGATGATTTTGGAATTAAATATGAAAACCTGAGCTTTGACTTTGATAGGATAATCAAAAGAAGCAGAGATATTTCAGATAAAATAACAAAGAATGTAGAACTTCTTGTAAAAAAGAATAAAGTCGGACGAATAAAAGGTTATGGCAAACTTGTTTCAAGAAGTGAGATTAAGGTATTTGATGAAAACAAAAAAGAAATTGACAACATTACGGCTGATAAAATAATTATTGCAACTGGTGCAAAGCCAAGAACTGTTAATGCTATCCCTGTTGATTATAAAAATGTTATTACATATTTCGAGGCAATGAGTTTGAATGAGCAACCGAAAGAATTGATTGTAATTGGTGCCGGCGCAATAGGAGTTGAATTTGCATACTTCTATCATGTTCTTGGAACTAAAGTTACAATTATAGAAATGCTGGATGAGATTCTTCCTATTGAAGATAAAGAAGTGTCTCAAACTCTTGCAAAGAATTTCAGGAAAAGAGGAATTGAAATATTAACTAAAGCAACAGTAGAAAAAGCTGAAATAAAAGGAAATAAAGTCAAAGTAACAGTAGTTGTGAATGGGGAGAAAAAAGAGTTATCAGCCGATAAAGTTTTAAATGCAATCGGTGTTGTTGGAAATATTGAAGGATTTGGATTAGAGGAGTTAGGTATTGAGACTTACAAAAATCATATTAAAATTAATAAATCTACATACGAAACTAATATAAAAAATATTTATGCAATTGGTGACGTAATAGGTCCGCCATGGCTTGCTCATGTAGCATCTGCAGAGGGAATACATTGTGTGGAGAAAATAAAAGGGTTAGATGTTCCGGACATTGATTACGAAAGTATTCCCGGTTGTACTTATTGCCAGCCCCAGATTGCAAGTATTGGTTTAACAGAAGATAAGGCAAAAGAGTTAGGTTACGAATTGAAAATTGGTAAGTTTCCTTTTATTGCAAACGGTAAAGCTTTTGCAATAGGTGAAAGGGAAGGATTTGTAAAAATAATTTTTGATGCTAAATATGGCGAGCTATTAGGTGCTCACATAATCGGAAGTGAAGCAACAGAATTGATAGCAGAACTCGGAGTTGCAAAATCTCTTGAAGCAACGGGACATTCAATCATTAAAACAATTCATGCACATCCTACATTGTCCGAATCAATAATGGAAGCTGCCGCTGCTGCTTACGGAGAAGCTATACACATTTAAAATGAAAAGACAATGGAATATGTAGTTATTAAAATTGAAAATGAATTGCTTTGGATAAAAGGATATTAACATATTGCGATCTGAATCTAATCGATTACAAGGAAGCTTGGGATTTGCAAAAGGATTTACTTGAAAAAAGATATCGGAATGAAATATCTGATACACTCCTTCTACTTGAACACCCACATACTTATACACTTGGAAAAGTAGCTGATAAAAAAAATCTTATTGAAAATGAAAGTTATCTTAAAAAAAATGACATCTCCGTTTATGAAATTGACAGGGGCGGAGATATTACTTATCACGGACCGGGACAAATTGTTGGTTATCCAATAATAAATCTCGAAGGCTGGCAAAAAGATACTCACAAATATTTACGCGCACTTGAAGAAGTATTAATGATGACCTGTAAAGATTATGGTTTGAATTCCCAACGCAATTCTAAATATACTGGGGTTTGGATCGGTAACAAAAAAATTGCAGCAATCGGAATTAAGATAAGCAGATGGATTACTATGCATGGTTTTGCATTTAATGTTAATACGGATCTGAATTTGTTTAAAGGCATTATACCTTGTGGTATTTCAGATAAAGAAGTAACTTCATTAAAAAAGGAACTTAGTAAAGATATTTCAATTGATGAGGTTAAGACTTCTTTACTTAAAAACTTTAAAGAAATCTTTAATTACAATCATATAAATCATGTCAGCTTTGTTGAATTTTACGGTGAGTTAGTCATTAGCTAAAAATATTTAAAGGAATCTGATGGCAAAAAAACAGAACTCAAAAAATGAAATAATAGATAACAGCAAAACACCTTCGCAGGGCAATGGCAGTAATGGACAGGATGCTATTAAACAAGGGGCCATAAAATTTAATAAAAAAAATCTCCTGGTTATTCTTAAGCTAATGATAACTGCCCGTACAATTGATAATAAAGCTATGAATCTGTTAAGGCAAGGTAAAACTTTTTTTCACATTGCAGGTTCAGGTCACGAAGCTATTCAGGCAGCCCTAGGACTTTACCTTGATTCAAAAAAAGATTGGTTATTTCCCTATTACCGTGATCTTGCTTTTGTTCTATCAGCAGGATTAACACCAAGAGAATTTTTCCTTCAGTGTTTTGCGAAAGCTGATGATCCTTCCAGTGGCGGCAGGCAGCTACCGGAACATTGGGGACATAATGATTTTAATTTACCGTCTCAATCCAGTCCAACAGGGACACAATTTCTACAGGCGGTTGGTGTTGCATTAGCAGCAAAAAAAACAGGTAAAGATTATATAACATATGTAAGCAGTGGTGAAGGAACAACAAGTGAAGGTGAGTTTCATGAAGCAATCAATTGGGCAAGTCGTGAAAAACTTCCTGTTCTCTTTGTAATTGAGAATAATAAATATGCAATCTCAGTGCATGTTAAGCATCAGAGCGGAGGAAAGGATAGTTCAATTGCTGAAATGGTTGGTGGTTTTTCAAATCTTTATAGAGCAAGAATTGATGGAACGGGATTCTTTACTTGTTATGAAGAGATTGGAAAAGCTATTGAGTATATTAAAGATGGAAAAGGTCCTGCATTAATAGAAGCTGATGTTGTTCGGCTTCTTTCTCATTCATCTTCAGATGACCAGAAAAAATACAGAGAAGAAAAAGAATTAAATGAGGATAATAAGAAATGCCCAATTCAACAACTTTCTACAAAGATGATTGAAAGTTATGGAGTCACTAAAGAAGAAATTGATTCTATTTGGAAAGAAGTTATAGAGGAAATAAATACTGTTGCAGATGAAGCAGCAAAGATGGCTGATCCAAATCCTGATGAAGCTCACAGGTTTATTTTTGATGAAAGTGGTATGAAAGATAATTTTGAATATGAAAGCAATGAACCTAATGGGAAAAAAATCGTAATGGTTGATGCTATAAATCATGCTTTACACGAAGAAGCTGAACGCAATGACAAAATATATATGTTCGGACAGGATATTGCTGATGATAAAGGAGGAGTTTTTACTGCGACAAAAGGTCTTTCAACCAAATTTGGTAAGGATAGAGTTTTCAATTCACCACTTGCAGAAGCAAGCATAATAGGTGTTGCAACCGGCATGGCATTAACAGGATTAAAACCTGTTGTTGAAATCCAGTTTGGAGATTATATCTGGCCAGGTTTTATGCAGGTAAAAGATGAACTTTCAACTATCCGGTATCGCTCGAATAATAATTGGACAGCACCTGTAGTTATAAGAGTTGCTGTTGGCGGATATATTCATGGCGGTATTTATCATAGTCAGAATATAGAAGCAATATTTGCGCACGTTCCGGGTATTTATATTGCATATCCATCAAATGCAGCAGATGCAAAAGGTTTACTTAAAACGGCTTGCAGAATGAATGACCCGGTTCTTTTCTGTGAGCATAAAGGTTTGTACAGACAGAGTTCCGCTCAATCACCAGAGCCGGATAAAGATTATCTTATTCCTTTTGGGAAAGCTAAAATTGTGAGAGAAGGAAATGATCTTACAATTATTTCTTACGGAGTTTCTTTGTGGGATTCTGTACTTGCTGCTAAAAAACTTGAAGATGAAGGATATTCTGTTGAAGTAATTGATATCAGGACTATTGTACCCCTTGATAAAGAAACAATTTTTAATTCGGTGAAGAAAACAGGAAAAGCAATTGTAATTCATGAAGATACTTTAACAGCAGGATTCGGAGCTGAGATTGCAGCATTAATATCAGATAATTGTTTTCAGAATCTTGATGGTCCTGTTAAAAGAGTTGCAGCAAAGGATTCACATATTCCGTATGCACCTATTCTTGAAAATGCAATTCTTCCGAGCAGAGCGCAAATATATAATGAAATAAAAAATCTTTTAGAGTTTTAGAAAAAGAGAAAAACCAGGAGTTCAATGATGGAAGTTATAATGCCCAAAATGGGCGAGAGTGTTAGTGAAGGAACAGTAATAAAATGGCACAAAAAAGTTGGCGATGCGGTAAAGCGCGATGAAATTATATTTGAAATAAGCACAGATAAAGTCGATACTGAAATTCCTTCACCGGCAGATGG
>CAZECH010000109.1:0-8587 GCA_964510675.1 uncultured Ignavibacteriaceae bacterium | reverse complement strand
CAGCAGTTCACTGAATGCGAATGGTTTTACCATATAATCATCTGCGCCTGAATCCAAACCATGAATTTTATCTGATGTTGTATCTTTAGCCGTAAGGAACAATACAGGTGTTGAAATTTTTTCAGCTCTTAATTCTTTTAGAACAGTAAAACCATCTTTGAGAGGAAGCATAACATCAAGGATTATCAAATCATAATCTTCAGAGAATAAAAGTCTGAGTCCTTCTTTCCCATCATAAGCTGTATCTACAGAATAATACTCTTCTTCCAATCCTTTCTTAATAAATGAAGCCACTTTTTTTTCGTCTTCGACTAATAAAATCTTCATATTAAAACTTAATAATAAAAAAGGAGAGTTATAGCTCTCCTTTTTATGGATTTAATATGATCTTTGGAGGTGTTCTTCTTAAAGATTATTTCTTCTCCTTTCCTTTATCTTCTTTTTTCTCTCTTTGATTTTTATCCATAAGCCTTTTTTGATATTTCATTTCGCTATGTTCTGTACTTTTTTCTTTTATTTTTAAATTAGTTTTATCTTTACTCATTTTATTCTGCAAATTTTTAGTAGTACTGACAGATTTGGCAGTTTCCATATTTTTGGTTTTTTTAGTCATGTCGGATTGTTCTGTATTGTGAACTGTCTGAAGTTCTTTTTTGTTAATCTTTTTTTCGGATTGCTGTTTTTCTGTTTTTTGGGGATTATTTGCATCATTACTTTGAGCGAAAGAAGTAGTCGTACAAGCAAACATTACTAATACTGATGCAACTACAAAAATAATTGCTCTGGATTTCATTTTTTCTCCTTTAAATTTTGTTGTTAAAAGACACTAGGGAAAACTTACAATACATTTATTAAACGAAATTAAATTTTAGATTAAAAAAAATTAATCTTTATGTCTTCCTTATCTAATTCTGCTCTTAATTTCCATGCTTTATCAAAATCGGCTTTTGCACCTTTTAAATCTCCTATATCAGCTTTAATAGTTGCACGGTTAAAAAATGCTGCCATGTAATTCGGGTTTAATTCAATAGCCCTGGTAAATTCTTTAAGCGCTTCTTCAATTTTCCCATTATCAGCATTAGTTGTTCCTTTAATATTATGATAAAGAGCATAATATTCTGTTAAATCAATTCTATCGTTTTGGGAAACAGATGAATTAATTAAGTATGGCATTTCAAACTCCTCATATTATTCACACAATTTATTTTTGATATTATTTTTCATAAATCTATAATTTGATTATGAAGGAATGGTGAAGTTTTTATTAAAAAATATTAATGAATTGAAATTTGTAAATGATGTGAAAAAGATTTGTTTTTAGAATGAGTAGTTTGGACTATAAAGAAGGATTGAAATAGTTTTTAAAATTTTAAAACAATTCCTACACCGTAAATGCCATTATTTACAACAGGAGTGATATCCATTTTAACAATTGAATCCCCACCTTCATCTTCTGAGTTGAGGTCTATTATTTTTAAACCGATTACAGTTCCAAGAGTAGCGCCCAAAATAGTATCGGAAATCCAATGTTTATCATCATAAATTCTTTGGAATGCAGTTAAACCAGCCAACGAATAAAGAGCTATAGAAGCATAAGTATTATTAATCCGCTCAGATAAAACTGTAGCAACAGTAAAAGCAGTTGATGTGTGTCCTGAAGGTAGAGAGTTCTCATCTTTCGCGAATTCAAATTCAAAAAAATCAATTTCAGTATTTCCTTCATTCAAAAAAGGGCGACTTCTCCCGGTAATTATTTTTAAACCCTCTGTTACAATACCGTTAAGGAATATTGCTTCTGCAAGCATTAACCCTGTTTTTCTCAGTTCATTATCATTGTTAAGATACCCGCCAATATATAACGCACCGCTGATTGCCAGAACATATTTACCGTTTCCGAAAGATTCTCCTACACCTGTAATTTTATCTAATAAAGATGAATGAAAATTTCTAATCCCATTACGAACAGAATTATCAATTGTAAATGATAAAGCAGTTGCTCCTACAATGATTCCTGAGAGAATAAAATCTTTCTCATCAAAATGAAACGGACTTTGAAAGAAATCCGTAGTAGTTTTGTAGAAGGAGAGTGCATCATTGTTAAGATTAACAGTTAAACCCGGCCTGGTTTTGAATAAGTGATGTTCGGATTCAGTTTGTGCGTATGATAAGTTTATTAAAATAAAAACTGCTACAAGTGTCCCGATAATTATTTTCATTATATCATTAAAAAATATGCAAGAAGCTACAAAATAATTTTATATAATGCTCAATTATTTAAGAGTAATTTTTTATGACTGTCTTACTTTGATTCAACAATTACCAGATTTTTTTAATCGGATGGGCTTCCGTATTAAAAATAACTTTTGAAAAATCTAAAGTATTTGCCGGTGCAAACAATAAATACAGGTATTTAAGAGTTTCTGCTAAGAAGAAACTTTCCATTTCATCACGCTTTTCTTTTGTCACAACATTTTCTAATGCTGCGTAACCTGCATCAACTTTACAGTATTTTATGAGGCTTTCAAGAAAAGTTTTTCCCATTTCAACATATCGTTCATCTTTAGTAAAAAAATAAAGATAATATGCCGATTCAATTACCTCCGGACGCAGATGATAAACAGGGGATGTAGCTTCCATAGTTGTATAATCAATCTCTTCAGGTTCAATTCCAAATGTTGTCCACATTTTGTAACAGGATTCCTGTAGTTGTTCAGCTTTTGTTAAGTCAATTGATAAAGCAAGAACAGCTGGAAAGAAAGCATCGAGGGCCCCAAAGTTGGTTGAAATACGTTCTCCGGTTAACATATTAGTCTGGCAATACCACAATCCTGTTTCAGTATTATGAGCAAGGTATCTATTAACTACTTCAATACTTTTATCCCACATTTTTTTGCAATCCTTATCATCAAACAATAGCGCGCTTTTAAGGAGGTATTCATAATAGGAATCTATTCTTCCGCTTATATGACTTGTTGAATCAATCCATTCGCCGGTTTCTACATTTACTGTGGTCCCAACAAGTCCTATTGGTGAACGGCGGTTAAATAATTCTGTTATAGCTTTTTTAGCTTTATCATAATACACAGGATTGCCTGTTAATTTACTTAATGCTCCAAATTCAATTAATAATGTTCCTATCTCTGCAGGATTACTTATTTCGCCTTTAACTTCACCCGATTTAAGATTAATAAACATATATGGCATTCCTGTTTGAGAATTGAAAACAGGCAGCAATCTATTCCCGAGATCTTCTGCAAGTTTAAGCAAACGTTTATCATTTGAAATTTGATAACTGCTTAGAAGTCCGCCGAGAATCCGGATAGTTATTTCAAAATTCTTTACAAAGAAATCTTTGTCGAATGAAAGATTATTAATTATAAATTCTTTTATTGAATCAGCTTCTTCATTAAGACCCATAAGATAAAATGCATCAAGTGCATCAACAGGAGTTATTAATAAAGATTCAGAATACCAGTCTCGAAAACTTTGGCTTAAAGGTTTAAGTTCATCATGTTCCCAGGCATATGTTTTATATGCATTCCAGGAGTGAAGAAATTCCTGCTTAACAATTTCGGCTAATTCAGATTTTTGTTTATCGCTAATTGTCTGAGATGAAAGTGAATGGGAAAAAATGAAAGTATTCAGGTAAAGAATCAGGTAAAATTTCATTTCAGTAAACAGGAATTAATTTAAAATCAGAAATGATTTTGTACCGAAGGCCGGACTCGAACCGGCACCTGGTGTGAGCCAGACTGGATTTTGAGTCCAGCGCGTCTACCAATTCCGCCACTTCGGCAATTATTATTTTGGCTGCAAAGTTAGTGAAGTTTAATTTGATGAGCAAAATTTTATTATCGCGCAAAAAAATTCCCACTTTCATGGGAATTACAAAATAAAATTTTATGACTGAAAATTTCTCAACACTTCTTTCCCCACATATAAATTGAGCTTATAAATTTATAAACATAATAAGGAACGATAGCATAGTAGATCAGGAATTCTGTTATATCATAATGGGCAATGTTTAATGTCTGGAGTGGCCAGAACTTACCTGAATAACCTATCACTTCAGTCCAGGATGCACCTTTATAGATTAATATATTCCCAAACCAGCCGGAGAATATCAAAGCTGCTAAGTGAATTATTAACCAAAGAAAGTATAAATTTCTGAAAGTGAACATTATTTTTACCCTTTTTTTACTGTAATATTAAAGAAATAATTTTGTTAAATCAATTGAGACTGCTGAACTGGAACCTTGAATCTTTAATGTCTTTCTTAAATAACTTCTTTATTGCCTTTGTTAATTGAATATGTCCCAGATTAGGATTAAGTGTTATGAAAATATTAAAATCGTCAAGTGCACCATCATAATCCATTAAGACTCTTTTAGCATGAGCACGTTTGTAATAAGCACTCATATTTCCGGGATCTGCATCAATTGCATTAGTATAATATTTTACGGCTTGTGCATAGTTCTTTTCTTTCCAGTAAACATCTCCGATAAAAATATAAACTCCACTGAACTCCGAATTAATTTCAGCAACTTTAAGGAAATCCTCTAAAGCTTTTTGATTATCACCATTCCGGTACCAGAGAAGCCCGCGGTTAAAATAAGCATCAGGATAAAATGGGCTTATCTCAATCGCTTTTGAAAAATCACTTACAGCACCATTAAAATCTTGCAGAATTCCTCGTACAATTCCTCTTCTTAAGTAAGGTTCAGCATGATCCGGTGCGATTCCTATAGCCTTTGTAAAACTGAAAACAGCACCAAGATAATTCTGGTTTGCCTGCCTTACACAGCCATTGTCGATGTAATATTCAAGTTTCAATTCTTTGTCGGATAAATTTGAGTAATTCATTTTTCATATCATTTTTTTATTTATTCTGATATGCTTTTGACAAGGATAATGCCATCAAAAACCTTTTGTATTTGTTTAAATTCTAAAGAAAAGTAGAGAGAGATGTTTCAATTAGAAGCATTTAAAAAAATGAATGTCTCACAAGGTTGATGATGGAGTGATGGAATATTGGAAGTAAATTATTTCTTCTGAGCTTTTTCTATTTTACTCCACGTATCTCTTAAAGGAACCGTTCTATTAAAAACAAGATTATTTTTAATACTGTCAATTTCGTCCGCACAAAAATAACCCAGACGCTCAAATTGAAACTTGTCGCCAGGTTTTGCATTTTTTAGTGAAGGTTCAAGTTTGCAATTTTTTATTATCTCAAGAGATTTTGGGTTAATATTCTCCTTGAAATCAATTTCTTTATCTTCTTCAGGATATTCTTTAATGAAAAGCCTGTCATATAATCTTACTTCTGCTTCAATTGAATGATCTGCAGATACCCAATGGATTGTACCCTTAACACTTCTTGTATTTCCGGAACCGCTTTTTGTTTCAGGATCGAAAGTACAATGCAATTCTATCAATTCACCATTTTTATCTTTAAGAACGTCAACACATTTTATAATGTAAGCATATCTTAATCGTACTTCATTCCCGGGAGAAAGTCTGAAGTATTTTTTTGAAGGATTCTCCATAAAATCATCTTTTTCAATATAAATGATTTTGGAAAAAGGAATTTTCCTAGTACCCATTGAAGCGTCTTCAGGATTGTTAATTGCTTCAAGCTCTTCAACCTTTTCAGCAGGAAAATTTATTATAACGACCTTCAAAGGCCTTAATACAGCCATAACTCTTTTAGCCCGAAGATTAAGATCTTCTCTCACTGAATGTTCAAGCAAAGCAACATCAATTGTATTATCACGTCTGGCAACTCCAACACGTTCAGCAAAATTTCTTATTGATTCAGGAGTGAAGCCTCTTCTTCTAAAAGCGGAAAGAGTCGGCATTCTAGGATCATTCCATCCCGAAACATATTTCTCTTCAACAAGTTGAAGGAGTTTTCGCTTGCTCATAATTGTGTAATTAAGATTTAGTCTTGCAAACTCTATCTGATGAGGATGATGAATTTCAAGTTCATCAATAAACCAATCATAAAGAGGTCTGTGGTTTTCAAATTCAAGTGTGCAGATTGAATGAGTAATTCCTTCAATGGAATCAGATTGGCCATGAGCATAATCATACATTGGGTAGATGCACCACTTATCGCCGGTTCTATGGTGATGAGCATGCCTTATCCTGTACATTATCGGGTCACGCATATTCATATTTGGCGATGATAAATCAATTTTAGCTCTTAACACATGTTCGCCATCTTTGAATTCACCATTTTTCATTCTTTCAAAGAGATTAAGATTTTCCTCAACACTTCTATTCCTGTAAGGACTTTCTTTACTTGGTTCTATTAGATTACTTCTCATATTTTTTATTTCTTCAGATGAAGAAGAATCAACATAAGCTTTACCTTTTTTAATCAGCTTAACTGCATATTCGTATAACCGGTCAAAGTAATCCGAAGCATAAAACTCTCTTTCTTCCCAATCAAAACCAAGCCACTTTATATCTTCTTTTATTGATTCAACATATTCCACTTCTTCTTTCTCAGGATTCGTATCATCAAAGCGAAGATTGCATTTGCCTTTATAGTCTCTTGCCAAACCAAAATTAAGGCATATAGATTTTGCGTGTCCAATGTGTAAATAACCGTTTGGTTCAGGAGGGAATCTGGTAATTACTTTATTAAACCTTCCTGTTTTAAGATGTTCATCAATTTTTTCTTTTATAAAATTTGAAGGTTTGATTTCTGGATTTACTTTAATCTCGTTACTCATATTTTTTCAAGATTTATTAACAATAATAGAAATTTTTTCAATTGCGTTGTTAATTCTCTTTATCGTTTCATCTTTACCAAGTATATCAGTTATATCAAAAACACCGGGACCACCGCCAATTCCCGATACAGCCAATCTTAAAGGATGAATTAAATCTCCTTTGCCGACTCCAAGTTCTGTCGCAGTTTCTTTAAGAGCATTTTCATAATCATCTTTGCCGGGATTTTCTAACTTCATAAATTTTTCATTTAGCTTTTTCAGTAATTCAAACGAATTATCTTTCCACCTTTTAGAGATTACAGATTCATCAAATTCTTCCGGAGCTTCAAAGAAATAAGGACTTTTTTCCAGATAATCTTTCACAAAGCTAACTCTTTCCTTCATTGCTTCAATTACTTTAAGAAGATAATCATCAGAATAACTTAGCGCTTTATATTTTGATTTTGATATTTCTTCTTTAAGCATTAAAAGAATTTCTGAATTCAGCTTCTTCCTCAGATGTTCTGCATTCAGCCAGTCAAGTTTCTCAACATTAAAAACAGCACCGGATTTGTTTACTCTTTCAAGAGAGAAATTTTTAATCAATTCATCTATGTAATAAAATTCACGATCATCACCCGCTGTCCATCCAAGCAAAGCAACAAAATTTATAAGCGTTTCTTTCAGATATCCTTTTGCTTTAAAATCTTCAACAGCAACATCTCCCTGGCGTTTACTTAGTTTAGATTTATCGGAATTAAGCAGGAGAGGGAGGTGTGCAAATACAGGTTTCTCCCAGCCAAAATAATCATAAAGTAAAATATGCTTTGGAGTAGATGAAAGCCACTCTTCACCTCGGATAACATGGGTTATTTTCATTAAGTGATCATCTACGACATTTACCAGATGATATGTTGGATACCACTCACTCTTTAACAAAACCTGATACTCAACAGTATTGCTGTTAAATTCTACTCTTCCTCTTATAACATCATCAATAATAATATTTTCGTTCGGCTGAACATTTAATCTTACAACAAAGTTTTCTTTATTCGCTAATTTTTTTTCTATTTCCTCTTTTGAGAGATTAAGGCAGTGTTTATCATATTTCGGCTGCATTCCATCTTTACCAGGATTTTTTCTAAGTTCAGTTAATCTTTCCTGGGAACAAAAACAATAATAAGCTTTGTTCTCTTTTATTAGAAAATCAGAGTGCTCTTTATAAATTTTGAGTCTCTCCGACTGCAGGTAAGGTGCAAAATCTCCTCCAACTTCAGGACCTTCATCGTAATTCAATCCCGACCAATGCAGAGTTGAGATAAGATTATCAACTGCCCCTTCAACGTATCTAGTCCTGTCAGTATCCTCAATTCGAAGAATAAATTTACCGTTGTTTTTTCTTGCAAATAAATAATTGTACAAGGCAGTTCTCAATCCGCCAACGTGAAGATAACCCGTGGGGCTGGGTGCAAATCTTGTCCTTATAGTTTCGCTAATCATAAAAAATACAAATTAAGCTGTACGAAGTTACTAAAGTTTGGAGAATTATTGGAGTTAGATTATAGGCAATACTATAAGATCTACACAGCTTTTACTTTACTCACAGTATAGTACTTAACTTTTGCAATAAACTCTGTGCTGTCAATCGGTTTTGGGATGTAATCGGTTGCGCCTGCTTCGAGACATTTTTCCCTGTCGCCTTTCATAGCAAAAGCGGTTAATGCAATTATCGGTGTATCTTTATAGTCAGGTAAATGCCGTATTTTTTCTGTAGCCTCAAAGCCATTCATAACCGGCATTTGCATATCCATTAAAATGAGATCGTATTTTTGTTTCTTTGATTCTTCAAGAGCCTCAGCTCCGTTTTC
>CAZECH010000108.1:0-8623 GCA_964510675.1 uncultured Ignavibacteriaceae bacterium | reverse complement strand
TTTACAGAAGTTACTGTTTCATAGTTATTTTTTGATAAAAGTTTATCAAGAATAAATCTTGTATCCTTTTCATCTTCAACAATTAAAATTTTATTTCTTATCATAGATCAGACTCTTAATTTTTTCAAGCAAATCATTATAGTCCAATATTGGTTTGGTAATATAATCATCAGCTAAACTATCCACAAAAAATTTTGGACCATCGGTGTTAAGTGAGAAGGCAGTAACCAATAATACCGGTATCACTGAATATTTTTCATTTTCTTTGATAAACTTAGAAAGAAAAACACCATCAACCTTTTCCCCCTTGAAATATGTATTCTTCAGATTAATATCCATAATAATTAATTCAATACTTTCTTTCTCGAGCGTATCAAATAATAAATCCCCATCTTCAAGAATGATCGGAATATATCCTTCCCTCTTTAAAACATATTTATAAAATTCCTGGGAAAACCCGTCATCTTCAACAACGATAATTTTTTTATTCATAATTTCACTTTAAATATTTTACTATGATACTAATTCTTCTGTTAACAATATTATAAGGATCATTTTTATCTCTTAATCTTTTATCAGCGTAGCCGCGTATTTCATCAATCTGGTTTATGCTAAGCCGACTGCCAAGCAGAGCTCTTCTTGCGGAATTTGCCCTGTCCGCACTAAGCTCATAGTTTGTATAACCGGAATTATTTTTCCCATGATATGGCCTGGCATCTGTATGCCCTTCAATTGCAATCTTGTTAGGTAAAGTAGATATGTGGTCGCCAATCTTTTGTAATAACTTAACTGTTGCAGGTTTTAACTGAGCTGTTCCAATTTCAAAAAAGATATCTTCAGCAGAATCTATAATCTCTATTCTCAATCCTTCATCAATTATTTCAACTGTTATCTGGTCGGTAATGTTTGCAAATTCAGAGTCTTCAGATAACTCGGTTAAAATTTCATCTCCCATTTTTTTCAATTCCTGTTTTTCGGTTTCTCTTTGCTGTATTTGTTTTGCAAGATCCAAGGCAATCATTTCCGAAGAATTACCCTGGAGTACACTTTTGCCTTTATCTGAAAAACCAATCGGGTCTTGAAAATATTTTGCTACTGATTCTTTGATAGCATCATCCTGTCCCAAAACCCAAAGAACAATAAACAAAGCCATCATCGCAGTAACAAAATCTGCATAAGCAACTTTCCATGCACCGCCATGATGTCCACCGCCATGACCTTTTTTCTTTTTAATGATAATCGGGTTACCAGCCGGGTTAATCACTTTTTCCTCTTACAAAATTTTCGAGTTCGGAAAATGATGGACGCTCATCGGAAAAAATTGTTCGCCTTGCAATTTCAACTGCAACAATCGGAGGATTACCTTTTGCATATGCAACGATGCAGCTTTTTATTGTAACTAAAAAACGAACTTTGCTTTCGGTACTGTGTTCAATACTTGCGGCTATCGGATTGACGAATCCATAAGCTAAAAGAACACCAATAAAAGTACCTACCAATGCAGCGGCAACATGATGGCCCACAACTTCAGCTCCCTGGTCAATTGAACCCATTGTAATAATAATTCCTAATACTGCAGCTACAATTCCTAAACCAGGTAAAGCATCACCTATTTTTGCAACTGTTCCGCTGACAGGTTTTGATTCTAATTCGAAAGTTTCAATTTCAGTTTCCATTAGACTTTCTAGTTCATGCGGAGGAACACCACCTGTCAACATTACTTTCATGGTATCACAAAACAGACTTTTAATAAATCCGTTGCTTATAAATTTTTTATTCCGGGATAATATATCACTTTCGTCAGGTTTTTCAATATGTTTCTCAATTGCCAGTAAACCATCTCTTTGCGCAACAAGAAAAAGATCATTAAAAGATTTTAGTAACTCCAGGTAATCGCGTTTTGTATAATGAGTACCTTTAATAAGATCAGGCATTTCTGCAGCTATTTTTTTTAATAAAGAAAGTGGAGCTGAAATAAGCAAGCTGCCAATTGCAGCACCGCCTATAACTATAAATTCTGCCCATTGAAGTAACAGAACCAAATTACCGCCGGCAACTAAAAATCCTCCAACAACTGAAACAATTACTACAACAATCCCAATTATTACAAACATACTAATTACTTACAGTTGTTTTAAGAAATTCGATCTTTTCCACTATTGAAAAAATCTGACGGCATTTTGTATCAATCAGTGACCAATCAATTACATTAAGATCCAAAATTTTTTCTATTTCATAGCAAATAACACTTATAATCGGGTAACCGATTGTTCCTCCTGCGCCTTTTATTTCATGAATGAGTGTAGCCATTGTTCCTGTATTTCTTTTTCTCAAAGCATCAACCAATTTAATTTTCTTCTCTGGAAATTTGTCCAGGAAAAATTTGCTGAGGTGATTCAACAATTCTTTATTTTTATCGTTTACTTCCGCATTATTTTTCTTTGATTTTTTAAGGAAGTCAGGTCCCAGAAGGTCAATAATATTTTTTATAATGATTTCCTTCTGCAAAGGTTTTGAGATAACCCTGTCGGCACCCGCTTCAATTGCGGAGAGAACATTTGTTTTATTAGTGTTGCCGCTTATTACAATAACCGGAATCAGTTTCAGGTTATCCATTACTTTAAGGACCTGAAGCATTTTCATTCCGTCAAAATTAGGCATCATTAAATCCAGGAAAATCAGGTCGGGCTTATTCTCAACTGATTTCTGGATTCCCTCGAGACCGTTCAGGCATGTTATAACTTCAAAATTGTAATCAGAAAAGAAACTCTTTAATGAATATCTTATTATATCTGAATCATCAACTATAAGAATTGTCGCTTTACCTTCGGTATTCATATTCACTTTCCGATTTTATTTACTTTAAATCCTGATATATCGTTAACTTTATTTTTACTCTGGTTAACAGCATCTATTGTACTTTGTTTAACCTTCTCATAAATTTCTCCGCGTAAAATCCCTACCGAAACCGGGGCTGTTATTCCCAGTTTCACCTGGTTATCGGAAATAGATAAAACTTTGATTTTTATTTCCGAATTAATAATGATTTCATCATCTATTTTTCTTGTTAAGATTAACATGTTTTTGCCTATTCTTTAAAGAGATTATAATTTAAGAGATATTTTTCATCCTCAAGAACTTTTTGAAATCCCTTTTTTTCATCCTGGTTTATATATACAGGAGCCTTTAAGTTAATAGTGATCTTCAATGGATCCTGATTCATAGTAACTATACCAAATGCTTCATAAGCAGTTTCAGTCTGGAATGAATCATCAATAACTCTGATACCTACAATCGGGAAACATAATTCAGGTTTATCAACCGAATTTAGCCAGTAAAAAAGTTCATCTTCAGTTTTAATGAGTACATATTTTTTAATGTCCTCAAATCCAAGTAAACCGGATGAGAAATTAATTAAATGTTCCTGGTTAAATTCTATTTCACCGAATTGATGTGTGTTAATTTTCATATATTTTATTCCTTGATGATTATTATGTCAACTCTTCTGTTCAAATCCCTGCCAAAGGAAGTTTCATTTGTGGCAATTGGTTTATATTCTGAATATCCTACAATCGATACTCTGTCCGGCTGAAGAGCCTCGGTATTTATAAGATAGTAAGCTGTATTCAAAGCTCTTGCTACAGATAAATGCCAGTTGGATTGAAAAGCTGCAGAATTTATCGGAACATTATCTGTGTGTCCTTCAATTCTTATATCGTTGGATACATCTTTTAATAAAGAGGCAATGTTGTTCAAAAAATCCATAGAATTTTTATTCAAATCAGCTTTACCGGAATTAAATAAAATCTCTTCAAGAATATGTATGGTTAAACCTCTTTCATTCTCTTCAAGCTTAATAGCATTACCATAGCCATTCTCATTAATTATTTTCATAAGATGATTTCTAAGATCATTAACCGGAGTATGTGTAATTTTTTCAACTTCATCCTTTAAACCAATTAATTTTCCTGTGTCTCCAAAAGAGCTTTCAAAAGCTTGTTTTATTTTATCATATTTTTGCAAATCAATATTTGAGATGGCATAAAGAATAATAAACAAACCAAGCAACAATGTAATAACATCTGCATAAGTTATTAAGTAACGATCTTTTTCAGATTCGCCCTCCGGATGTATTTCGGATGTCTTTAAGCGAAGAGAATTTTTCTCTGTTCTTTTTGAGGAAGCATACTTATTAGTCGTGCCTTCATTATTGAAGGTACTTCTCCACTCTGCAAAGCCAGCGCTCCTTCTAATGACATCTCCATCATATGTTTTTCGTCTGAATGACATCTTCTTAATTTATCACTAATTGGTAACCAAAAAATATTTGCACTTACCACACCCCAAAGGGTTGCAATAAATGCTGTTGCAATATTATGAATTAATAAATTTGGGTTTTCACCGGCATTAGCTAATGTCATTATAAGTCCCATTACCGTACCGATTATACCCATAGTAGGAGCGTAACCTCCCATCTTAGTAAAGATCTGAATGTATGATGTATGCCTATCCTCAATTGCTTTTATTTCAAGCAAAGCCATGCTTTCCAGGGATTCGAAATCGGTTCCATCAACTGCATAACGAATTAATTTCTGGGGAAAAGGATAATCCATTCTGTCGGCATATTGTTCAATAGCTAATAATCCTTCTTTCCTTGATATTATCGAAAGTTCTATAAAAATATTTATGAGATTAGAAAGATTATACTGAGGCGGAAAATAAGCCATCTTTATAAGAGATAGAGCACTCTTAAATCTCTCCATTCCAAAACCAATTATTACTGCAGAAAAGGTACCTCCAAAAACAACAAGCAAAGGAGGAAAAAGAAATAGTGCTTTAACTGATCCACCTTCAATTAGAAAAGCTCCGAAGATGGATATGAGCCCAAGTGATAATCCTATTAGGGCTCCCGGGCTACGATTCATAGGTAATCCAAAAGTGATTTAGGAAGAAACATTGCTGAAAGCTTGTAGGTTATTTGCAAAAGATAATCCTGACTTTGCAACTCCATTATAGCCTTTGCTATATCTACATCCTGTTCCTTCGATAATAATTCCTCAACACCGGCACGCTGGTTGTTAATTAATTCTTCTGTATCGTAAAGCTGGTTTGTTATGTTTCCCGCGTCAGTAATCTTAGCAAGAATTCTTTTATTAAAATCTTTTACAATGTTTTCCTGTTCTTCAGTTGGAACTATACCCAAACGTAAATTATCCCTTATCTGCATTAGTGTATTAAATATATCATTCTTTTGATTAGCAGAAAGAGAAACAGAAGAAGGGTTATTTCCTTCTTTAAGCGAATTAAGATCCAGGTTAAAATTAATTTTCCCGCTATCATCTTTAATATTAAATGAAAAAGAATTTCCTCCGTCTACAGAGACTATTGCACCTGAAGTCGGATTAAAAGTAATTGACTTAGCAGCAGGAGCTGAACTGAAAACCGATGCTCCACCTGAATCTGTGATATCATAAGTTAATGAGTATGTATTAGCCGCCGTCTTCTCATAATTAGCAGTATATGTATAACTATTTCCTTCAGCATCATTTATGCTTAGCTGGTTTGTAATTATATCACCAACAAGACTGTTCGAATCAATATTTCCGTTTTGTGTTAATATTGTTCCGAAAACTTCTGTCCCGGTTAAATTTATTTTCTGTAAAACATTCTGAGAGATTTTTACCTTCTGTACACCGGATACATTATTTGCTTTTACTTCAACTGCACCCTGGTCAGTTGTAAAACCATAAGGAACAGAAGAAAAATCCGTCCCGCCAAACAAATATTTTCCATCGTACTGGGAATTAGCTGAATCGAGTATTGCTTTAAGTGATTGATCTATCTGGTCTGCAAACGCACCTAAGTTCTGGCTATTAGCCGCATTATTAAGTTCCGTAATATATGTAAGTGTTTTAACAACCTCAGACTGGATATTCTCAAGGGCCAATGTAGTATCTTTCAGAAATGCAAGGCTGTTCTGAATATTATTAGTATAAATATCTGATTGTGAAAGTTTATTAAAATATTTAAGAATCTTAGATGTTCCTGAAGGAGAATCCGAAGGCTTATTTATTTTAGAACCGCTTGAAACCTGGCTTTGCAGCCTTTCTATTCTAGCTTTAGAACTGTTCATACTGTTCAAATAATTATTACTCATTAATAAATCTGATATTCTCATTATCTCACCAATGATAAAAGTGTTTCGAGCATTTCATCAGCAATTTGAATAAGCTTTGCAGAAGCATCATAAGAGCGCTGGAATATTAACATATTAGTCATCTCTTCATCGATTGATACACCGGAATACGACATTTTTTGTTGTTCCAATTGCTGTAGTATAAGCTGGCTTGATTCGGCTTGCTGGTCGGCAGAAAGTTTATTATTGCCTATTTCACTTACAAGTGCAGAATAGTTATCCGATAATGACAGACCATTAAGGAGCTTTTGACTATTCAATTCTGCAATCTGAATTGCAATATCACCATTACCTTCTGTTCCATCTGATGATATAGCAATTTTATTAGAATCTAGTAATATTTCCGAATTGATCTTTAAAACACCATTTTCATAACCTTCGAAAAAATTAATATTAGTCTGCGGAGGATTATTTATTGAATAACCTGAAGTATGGACGCTGTTAACGGAATCAACTAATGTTTTTATAATTAAATCCAAATCATTTTGATATTTAGGGATATAATTTGAATACGAATCGGTCAATGCATACAATTCTCCACCGCTGATATTTGCAGGAATATTGTCCTGGGAAGTAACGATATTAAGTTTCCCATTAACTTCCGAAAGTTTAAACTCAACAACGTTGGAACGGTCGGCTGCAAAAGCACCTCCGACAGATATTATAGCAGAATTATTCGAATCGAACGATATATTAATATTTGCCAGCTTACTTAAGTCATCAATTACTTTATCTCTTTTATCCATCAAATCGTTTGGACTATATCCCATTGCTGATGCTTCATTTATCTGTGCATTTAGTTGCTGTACCTGTTTAAGTTTATTATTTAAATCATTTACTTTTGCTTTAGCATCATTAAGAATATCACCTTTAATTGTATCCAAACCTTCATATACAGTTCTTACTTTTGAAGCGAGTTTTTCAGCTGCTCGGATAACATCAGACCTTAATCCAGATGAATTAGGTGTAACAGAAAGCTCATTCCAGGAACTGAAGAATGAATCCATAAGAGTAGATATTCCAAGATCTGAAGGTTCTGTAAAAAGGACTTCCGCCTGGCCATTAATTGTGGAATGCTGGTTACTACTATAGAATTTTTGATTATTTGTACGAATTCCCGAATCAGTTAACTCGTCTCTGATTCTTAATATATGATCAATTTTAACACCCGCTCCCCAAATAAAACCACCCGATATTTCAGATCGCTCAGTTGAGAAAATTACTCTTTGTCTTGAGTAATCCGGGTTTGAAGAATTAGCAACGTTATGCGCCGTTGCATCCATAGCCCTTTGATACCATGCCATGCTTCTTCTTGAAAGATCGAATATTCTGCTGATTGCCATTTTAAATTCTTCTATCTAGTAATTGATTATTATTAAGAGATACGAGACTGCTGATAGTTTCTTTAATAAAATTTCTTGAGTGCTCAATTAATATTTTATTCTGGTTACCAATGTAACTTGCCTTCATAATAAGTTCTTTAATGGAATTCTGAAGAAGACTAATCACCTTAACATTTGTATCCGCCTGATACTTAACAGCATTAATAAATTCCGAAACAGAATTTTCCGGAAGACTTAAAGAATATTCCTTTGATAATTCCTCAATTACATTATTTATTCTTTCGGTTTGCGTTTCCATTTCGGTTAACAAATTACCTTCTGTAACTAATGTTGTTTGCAAACCTTTTATATCATTATCAATTATGTAATTTTGCTTCTCCATAGTGCATTCCAAAAAATTTTTAAGATTTGATTCCTGTGCCGCTAATATTTTTACCAATTTATCCATATTCCTTAACCATTTAGATGATTTAAATAACCTAAAACTCTTGTTATGTAATTTTTTGTTTCCTCAAATGGAGGAATTCCGTTAAATTTCTCTACATTTCCAGGACCTGCGTTATAAGAAGCCAAAGTAAGCTTCAGGTCACCATTATATTGTCGAAGCATTTGAGCTAAATATTTAGTCCCACCAAGGATATTTTCCCTTGGATCCCAAATATTATTGACTCCCATGTCTTTTGCAGTCGGATCCATTAATTGCATTAAACCTTTTGCTTTAGCTTTCGATAATGCCTTTTCATTTGCTGCTGATTCAGTCAATATTACCGATCTTATAAGATTTTTGTCAACACCATATATTGATGAAGCTTCGTCAATTAAATGATCATACTTGCTTAATCTTTGGAGAGAATTTTTACTTGGCTTAACTACTGGAATATTTTCTAAGTTGTTAAATATTTTTATTTCTTCTTTTTTATCTAAAAACTTTTCAGTTTTGTTTAATATTTCTTCGGACCGATTTTTAAGGAGGTTTTGACTTTCTAATTTTTTAAAGATAAAATCTGCAATACCAATTCCTTTTCTTTTCGAAATTTCTGAAGAAATTTCATTTTCAAAAATAGTACTGAAGAAATCTCCGCCG
>CAZECH010000107.1:0-8629 GCA_964510675.1 uncultured Ignavibacteriaceae bacterium | reverse complement strand
CTTGAAGCTTTGCTCAAAGCTTGTAATGATAAAGATGCAAGAGTTCTTGAAGCAGCAATCAGAGCTTTATCAATTTTTAATTATGAACAGGTTGGTGAAATTCTTTTTAATAGGCTTAAAAATGATGACAATTACTATGTAAAAGGTGCAGCTTTATATTCATTAGGTGCAGTTAAACATCCCAAAGCTTTAGAAACATTGATCAATGCACTGAAAATGGATTCTCACCGCAATATAATCCGCCGTGGAATTTTTGTAGGTTTTCAAAAACTTGGCGATCCTTCAGTACTTCCTTTTGTTAACGAATATACAAAGTACAAATACAGTTATGGAGATATGCACCTGCTTGATATTGTTGCTCTGGATTGTGCGAAATCTTTTTCAGAAACACATTTTGATGAAGTTGTGGAAGTGATTTCATCTGCACTAACAAATCCATATTTCAGAACAAGAATTCATTCAGCCCAACTTTTAGCTGAATTGGGTGCAGTAAATAAATTACCGGATCTAATAAATATTTATAAACATGACAAAAGATTAGTGGTTAGGGAACAATTAAAAATTTCGATTGAAAAACTTCAGTCATTAAACCGGAATTGATTAAACCTTTTTGCTTGTTAACACATCAATAAGGGAGAAATATTTTTCCCTATTACTAAATATTTTAAATGTTTAAAATTAAATCCATCAATTAACCAACGGAGTAAACATGTTTAAGAGGATCCTTATTATCTTGCTTTTTGTTCTCCCCTTATCTGTTATTGCAGTATTAGCATTAACCAACAGTAATCCAAATGAAAATTCTGAATCTCTTACTGCAATTAAAATTAATGATTTTACTTTAACAGATATTAATAAAAAAGAATATTCACTTTCTGATTACAAAGATTCGAAAGCAATTCTTGTTATTTTTATTGCAACCCAATGTCCCGTTTCAAATGCTTATAACAAAAGAATGGTTGAACTGTATAATCAGTATCATGATAGAAATATTGCTATTCTTGGAATTAACTCCAACAAGCAGGAAAGTATAAGTGAATGTAAATCTCATGCCGAAAAGAATGGTTTTAAATTCCCCGTTTTGAAAGATGAAAAAAATATTATTGCAGATATGTTTGAAGCGAGCTTTACTCCTGAAGCTTACATATTAAATTCCAAAACTTATGAGATTCTTTATCATGGAAGAATAGATAATTCACGCGATGAAGGAAATATAGAAACAAAAGATCTGGCAAATGCACTTAATGAAATACTTGCAGGTAAGAAAGTTACAGTTTCCAAGACAAAGGCTTTTGGCTGTTCTATTAAACGCATATAAAATGAGATTAATATTTTCTCTTTTAATACTTCTATTATTCATTAATGGTTGTATCAAAAACTCAAAAGATAATGAAGATCTAAAAGAAGAAATCAGAACAAATTATTCGCAGCATATACCGGTTATTGATGAAGCATGGTTACAGGATAAGATTAAAAACAGGAATGGCAAAATATTATTTGTAAATGTGTGGGCCACATGGTGTGAACCTTGTGTAGCAGAATTTCCTGATCTTGTTAAGATTAATAATAAACATAAAAATTCCGGTTTTGAATTCCTGAGTATTTCTGTTGATATGGTTTCAGAAATAGAAACAAAAATAAAGCCTTTTTTATCAGAACAATCTGCTGATTTCAATGTTGTTGTTGCAAATGAAAAAAGAAGTGAACAAATAATAAATGTATTAAATCCTGGTTGGAATGGCGCAATTCCTGTAACAATAATTTTTGATGAAAATGGTAAAAGGCGGGAATTTATTTCTGAAGCAAGGGATTTTGATTTTTTTAATGAACGAATCAGGAAGGTGATGGAGTAGTGGAGTGTAATGTTATTTCATTACGCTATTCCCTTCAGGTTTAAATTGTTTTAATAATTTTTTTATAAATGAAGTCTATATTACTGATACTTTTTTTCCCACTTATAATATTTTATTCCTGCCGGCAGGAAATTGTTCCTCCGGATAGTGAAGGAAATGTTAATCAACCGGTTTTAACAAGAACAAACAACTCTTTTATTTTTTCAATTAATGCATACAAAATAACAGCAACAATTATTGATAATACTTATCTTAATACAAACAAGTCTTCAGTTTTTTCAGTAGTAAATGAACATTCATCTGGTTTTGTTGAAGTTAAAATTCGTGCTACCCAGAATAATATTATCTACTCGCAGATTTTTGATAAGAATACAACAGGTACATTCAACCAGATTGAAGGTTATCAACCAGAAATTCTTATCCTCGGCTTTAATAATTTTACAGGTAAAGTCCGGATCACTTTGACAGAAACTGAATAATCCATTTGTCATCTTCTCCGGATTCCATATTTATCATCTAAGAACGCTTCACTATATTACAATATTCATTAAGAAAAATTATCCGGAGGGTGTTATGTCCCATTTAAATAGTGCAATAAAAAAACGAGGTATGTCTCCCGGTTCACTTGTATTTACCGGTGAACAAAAGGTTAAAGAAATAAGCATTGATATTTTTCAGTATAATCAAAATTCTATAGTTGAAAAAAAAATTGAAAAAGTTGATGATCTGAAAAATCTTTTAAGCAATGATAGCATTTTATGGATAAACATCTGCGGGCTTCATGAAGTAAATGAATTAGAAAAAATCGGAGCAATGTTTAACATTAATTCTCTTACAATTGAAGATGTTCTTAACGTTGCTCATTCTCCAAAGATTGAAGAGAATGAAAATTATCTTTTTCTAATAAGCAAGAGCCTTAACTATGATAATAAAAAAAGGAAAATATCATTTGAGCATATAAGCTTTATTCTTGGGAAAAATTATCTTATAACTTTCCAGGAAACAAAAGGAGATGAATTCGATCATATAAGAGAACGTTTAAGAGGAGCCAAAGGAAGAGTAAGAAAACTTGGTGCTGATTATCTTATGTATCGTCTTCTCGATTCAGTTGTTGATAATTATACAGTCATCCTGCTTCAATTAGATGAAATAATGGAAATTTTTGAGGATGAGCTACTTGATAATCCGAGACAGGAGACAATTGAAGAAATTTATTTGTTTAGGAAAGAAATTAATAAAGTAAGGCATTCAATTGTCCCCCTTAAAGAGGTTATTTATACTTTGATAAAGGATATTCAACCATTAATTCATAAATCAAATATGATTTTTATTAAAGACCTTGAGGATCATATTAAAAATGCTGTTGATACGATTGAAAGCTATAGAGAACAGGTTAATAGTATGATTGAGATTTACAGATCCTCATCTCAGCTAAAACTTAATGAAGTTGTAAAAGTTTTAACGATAATTTCAACAATCTTTATACCTTTAACTTTTATAGTTGGAATTTATGGAATGAATTTTAACCCGGATCTGAGTCCATTTAATATGCCGGAACTTAAATGGTATTTTGGCTATCCTTTGATTATGGTGCTAATGCTGATTATTGCTATTGGACTTTTATTATTATTCAAGAAAAAGCGGTGGATTTAAAACAACTATAATAACTTAAGAACTAAATTGTTATTTTTGAATATGAAATTATTAAGTTTATTGTTAATCAGTATTTTTATTACTGATAATTATTCCGATAATTTTCCTTAAGAGCTTGAATTCTTGGGAATGAAATTAGTGTCCTTTAATGTGAAATTAAACCTGCAAGAATATGAAATGTTATTTGATAGCAGGATTTATAAGCGAAGTTTATTTCTGTACTCTATATTTTTTGATAATTTTTTCGGGAAAAGATTATTCGGTTGCAAAACAAATATTGTTCATTAAGTAATAAAAATTTTATTAACCAACTTTAACAATTGTTGGGGGTTTTCATATGCTTTACAATAATACAGGTTACAAAAAAATATTTTTATCAGCTCAGGTTTCTTCACTTTTCTCAAGGGAAGAAATTGACGAGAAATACAAATGGGATCTTACTCATATCTACAAAAATGATGATGAATGGGAAAAAGATTTTAAATGGGCATGTGAAAACATTATAGGTTATGAAAAATATATAGGAACTCTTTCAAAAAACTCTGAGAATCTTTTAAAGTGTTTTCAATTTGATGATTCAGTCGGAATAAAGCTTGAAAGGCTTTATCTCTATGCGATGTTGTCTAAAGACAGCGATATGAAGGTTACAAAATACCAGGCAATGGAAGAAAGGATAAAAAACCTTCACTCAAAAGTTTCTGCTGCAAGCTCTTTTATAAAACCGGAATTGCTTCAGATTCCTGATGAACAATTATTTCAGATGATTAATTCTAATCCCGAGCTCCTGAGGTACAGGCATGCAATTGATGATCTTTTAAGAACAAAAGCTCACACACTGTCAAAGGAACAGGAAGAACTTCTTGCGCTTACTTCAGAGATCAGACAAGCTCCCTATAATGCATTTTCAATGTTTACTAATGCGGATATGAAATTTCCTAAAATTAAAGATGAAGAAGGAAATGAGATTGAAATTTCTCATGCCAGATATTACGCTGCTGTGTATTCAAAGGACAGAGATTTCAGGCAAACTGCATTTAAAAATTATTACTTACCTTATCTTCAATATGCAAATACATTTGCGGCTTTATTCAATGGGAATCTTAAAACAAATATTTTTAATGCAATTGCAAGAAAATATAAAAGTGCAAGAGAAACTGCTTTAGACAGTTTCAATATTCCTGTTTCTGTTTATGATAATCTGATTGACACAGCAAATAATAATCTTAAACCGTTACATAGATGGGCATCAATAAAAAAAGAACTGCTTGGAATAAAAGAATTACACCCTTATGATACTTATGTAACATTGTTCAACCAGATAACCGAATCAAAGTATCACTATGATAAAGCAAAAGATATTGTAGTTGATTCGCTAAAACCGCTTGGCGAAGAATATCTCGGTATACTTAATACGGCTTTTAATAACAGGTGGATTGATGTATATGAAACCCAGGCAAAAAGAAGCGGTGCTTATTCATCTGGTACAACTTTCGGTGTTCATCCTTATGTTTTATTAAACTGGACTGATTTGCTGAATGATGTTTTTACTCTTTCTCATGAAATGGGACATAACATGCATTCTCATTTTACCGGAGTAACCCAGCCTTATCCTTATGCAAACTATTCAATTTTTCTTGCAGAAGTTGCTTCAACTTTTAATGAATCCCTGCTGCTTGATCATTTTATTTCAAATGCTTCATCCAAAAAGGAGAAGCTTTATTTCCTTGAGAAATATCTTAATAACATTACTTTAACTTTTTACAGGCAAGTAATGTTTGCTGAATTCGAAATGAATGTATATGAAAAAACTGAAAGTGGAATTGCATTAACTCCGGATTCTCTGTGTGAGCTATTTGGTTCCCTTTACCAGAAATATTGGGGCCCGGAAATGATTGTTGATGACGAAGAACGTTATACCTGGGCAAGAGTGCCACACTTTTATTACAACTTTTATGTTTACCAGTATGCAACAGGTTTTTCTGCTTCGGAAGTTCTTTCAAGAAAAGTTAAAACTGAAGGGAAACCTGCTTTGGAGAAATATCTGAACTTTCTGAAAGCAGGCAGTTCAGATTACCCGATTAATATTCTAAAGGCAGCGGGAGTTGATATGAGTTCACCTGAACCTGTTTTAAGTATTACTCAAAAGATGAATGATCTTCTTAATGAAGTTGAATCGCTTATATAGATGAAAGGTTATTTTATAAATGAAAATATACTCGAGAAAAGATCTTAACGAATACAATTATTCATTAACGTACGATGATATAAGTTTAATTCCCACCAAAGTATCAAGAATAAAATCGAGAGCTGAAACTTCTACCGCTTGTGAATTCCTTAATGTTAAATTAAATGTTCCTGTTATTTCAAGCCCAATGGATACAGTGACAGGACTTGAGATGGCTAAAGAACTTTCCCATTTAGGTTGTCTCGGAATACTTAACAGGTTCGATTCTTCTCTTGATGATCTTTTCAGTGATGAAAAAGATAAGGAACTTATAAAAGCAGTTTCAATTGCACTTAACACTGAATCAGGAGAAATTGAAAAGCTTGTTGAGCAAGGATATATAATCTGTATTGATACTGCAAATGCAAATAACTGTGCTGTATTAAATAAAACTGAAGAAATAAAAAATAAATTTAATGTCCAGGTTATTGTTGGAAATATAGCTCATGGTGCAACTTTGCAGCAGCTTGAAAACTCAGGTGCTGATGCTGTAAGAGTTGGAATTGGAAGCGGAAGTGTGTGTACAACTTCAGTTCAAACAGGAATTGGAATCGGACAAGTGTCATCTTTAATTAATGTTAACTTTGCTAAAGAAAAATCTAAACTTAAGATAAAAGTAATTGCTGATGGCGGGATTAAACATCCGGGAGATATAACAAAAGCTTTAGCATTAGGTGCCGATGTGGTGATGCTTGGAAGAATGCTTGCAGGAACAAGAGAAACTCCGGGTGAGGTAATAAAATACCAGGGGCAACTCTGGAAAAAATACAGAGGCTCAGCTTCTTTCGGTGTTAAGATGAGAAATGAATTTATAGAAGGCGAAGAAACGATGGTTGCTTACAAAGGTGCTGTTAAAAATGTTATCGATAATATTTCGGATGGACTTAAAAGCACAATGAGTTATATGGATTGTTTTAACCTTGATGAGCTTAGAAACACTGATACGTTTGCCGTGCTTAGCAACAGTTCTTATCTGGAAAGATTACCAAGGATTTAATGTTAGGTAATTTATTATTCCCACGAAAGTGGAATCCAAAAATCTTCTGATGGAACTTCTTTCATAATATCTTCCGCGTTCTATTTTAATTTATAGTTTTTCAATCTCAAAGAGTTACTCACCACAGATACTGAACTTAAAGACATAGCAAGCGCTGCAAAAATTGGATTAAGCAAGCCCAACGCCGCAAGAGGAATTCCAACTACATTATAAATAAAAGCCCAGAAGAGATTTTGTTTTATGACTTTCAAAGTTTGTTTAGATAATTTTATTGCTTTAACAACATTTCTTAAATCATCATTGACTAAAACTATTTCCGCTGTTTCAATTGCTATATCAGTTCCTTTTCCAATTGCAATTCCAATATCACTTTGTGCAAGAGCGGGTGCGTCATTTATTCCATCGCCCACCATTGCCGTAATTCCATACTTCCCCTGCAATTCTTTTACAGCCTTGGATTTATCCTGGGGCAAAACTTCCGCTTCAAATTCATCAATCCCGATTTGATCAGCTACAGATTTTGCAGTGTTCTTATTATCACCAGTTATCATAATAGTTCTTATTCCCATTTCTTTAAGCGATTTAATTGCTGCTGCAGAAAATTCTTTTATCTCATCATCAATCTCAATTAAACCCTGCAGTTTATTATTTATTGCTACATAAACAGTAGTTTTAATTTGATCCGGACTTTCAATACCGTTTATTTGAGAAAGATCAATATTATTTTCAATCATCAGTTTTTTATTGCCTGCAATTATTTTTATGGAATCAATTATTCCTTCAACTCCTTTACCGGTTATACTGTTAAAAGATTCCGGTTCCGGAATTATTATATTTTTTTCTTTAACATAATCAAGGATTGTCTGTCCAACCGGATGTTCAGATTTCTTTTCAAGCGAGGCAGTAAATTTTAATAATTCATTTTCACTTATACCAAAAGATTTTATTTCACTCACTGCAAATTTTCCTTCAGTCAAAGTTCCTGTCTTATCAAATACTATTGCTTTCATCTTATGGACTAACTCGAGAACCTGACCATTCTTTATTAAAATACCAAGCCTTGCACTTTTTCCTGTACCAACAATTATTGCTGTTGGAGTAGCAAGTCCGAGAGCGCACGGACAAGCAATTATCAAAACGGCAACAAAATTTATCAGGGCAGAATTAAAAGAATTATCACCTCCAATGATTAACCAGGTAACAAATGTAATTAAAGCTATTCCAATTACAACAGGAACAAATACCGATGCAATCTTATCCGCCAATTGCTGAATAGGTGCTTTTGATGACTGAGCTTCCTCAACGAGTTTTATTATTTGCCCAAGGACAGAATTATTTCCAACGGCGGAAACCACAAATTCGAATGAGCCGGTTTTGTTTATAGTTCCTCCAATTACTTTTGAGTTTGTACTTTTCTCAATAGGAAGGCTTTCTCCTGTTACCATTGATTCATCAATTGTAGAATGCCCGGAAACAATTTTCCCATCAGCCGGAATTCTTTCACCTGGTTTAACAATAACGATATACCCGGTTTTTAATTCTTCAATCTTAATAATCTTTTCTTCATTATTAATTTTTACTAGAGCAGTTTTTGGCTGTAATTCAATTAATTTTTTTATCTCACTTCCTGTTTTCCTTTTTGCTCTGCTTTCAAGCCATCTGCCGAAAAGGATTAGAGCTATAATTACTGCAGTGGTATCAAAATAAACATGAGGGATTTCATGATGATGAAGTAATTCGGGAAATAAGGTTATAAGTGTACTATATATAAATGCCGTTCCTGTTCCAATAGCTACAAGAGAATTCATATCCGCATTGAAAAGCAAAAGATTTTTCCAGAAGATTACAAAGAATCTTTTGCCTGAAATGAAAACAACCGGTGTTGTAAGAATGAGAAGTAAT